>JAXDOA010000137.1:0-7132 GCA_034669125.1 Hyphomicrobiales bacterium | reverse complement strand
CATTCGTCGGCGACAGCGATGCGCATATCGTGCGTGGGCTGATCGCGATCCTGTTCGCGCTCTATTCGGGCAAGCCCGCGCCGGAGATCCTCAAGACCGACGCGGTCGAGCTGTTCAACCGGCTGGGCCTGCGCGAACACCTGACGCCGCAGCGCTCGAACGGCTTCCGCTCCATGGTCGAGCGCATCCGTTCGGATGCGCGCGCCGCGCTGGAGCACGCGGCCTAAGACTCCACCGCGAATTCGCTGTCGGCATCGAGCCATGTTCGGATCGGCGCGCGCGCACGGCCGCGCGTCTGCTCGGCCAAACCATAGTGGCGTGCGAGCCGATCGAGCGCGAGCTGCACCACGACCTTGCCGCAACGCGGTGGCCAGCGCCGTTCGCGCTCGATGTCCTCCAGACCCTTGAGGAAACAGCAGACATCGAGAAGCAGCCCGGCGAATTCCGGTCCGACCGCGTCAAGCGCGCCGCGCAACCGCTGGCGCGCAGCGACCGCTGCGTCGGTGAAGGTGCCGCTTCCAGCCTGCCCGCGCCGGCCTTGCGCCACCGAAGGGTCCCAATTCGCGGTGACGCGCGGGGTCATCTGCGCACGCGTGAAATCGCCGCGCAGCCGCTCGCCGGCCTGGAATTGCGTGACGTGAATCAGCGGCTGCCCATCGCGCCCCTTGCGCCGCGCAAGCCAGGCAAGCGGGCTTTCCGCCTCATCGACCAGGACACCGGCGGGGCCGTCGGGGGTTGCAATCAGCCGGCGCGCGAGGCTGAGGTGTTGCGCGCGAAACGGATCGACCGTGTCATCGGGAACGATCTTCCTGCTCACGACACGGCTCCGAACGTCGCATCGAAGTTGCGGCGCAAGGCGTGCTCGAGTTCGGCAAGCGTCCGATCGAGCCCCCTGTCGGCGCGCCGGTCCTCGATCCGCCGGCACGCATAGGCGGCGGTCGTACGGTCGCGCCCGAACGCACGGCCGACCTCGCTGAAGCTTAGCCCGAGCGCCACATGGGCGAGATACATCGCGCTCTGCCGTGCCAGTGCGACCGGCGCTTGCCGCCGTGTGTTGGCCCGCAATTCGCCGACCGGGACGGTGAATGCCGCGGCAACCGCCGCATTGACGATTTCGCGGGCGCACCAAGGTGGCTCGCGAAACCGGACCGCCGTGGGGTTTGTTTGCCTTCCCTCCGCCGCCGCGCCCAAACTGGCCATGAAATCCTCCGGGTAGGACCAATTACCTCGGCATCATGCACCAACCCCGGGTGGCGGGGATAACTTATTTCTCTTTTCTCGATCCCCTGTTCATAACGAAGAACCCTGTCCTAAGGACAGGTGGATGCTAGTTCTTGAAATAATTATTGTTTTTGACGAGGTTTCATTGATGGAACTGTTTTGGGATCAAATTCTGAGATGCGCGCGAAAGCCGCCGCGCAGCACGACAGCCGTAGGCCGACGCGGCGTTCAGGCAAGACCAGTCCGGCAGGCTATTTCGAGCGGCGGCGGCGCTGCTGGCCGAGGCCCATCTGCTTAGCCAGTTGGGACCGAGCGGCGGCGTAATTCGGCGCAACCATCGGGTAGTCGGGCGGCAGGCCCCACTTCTCGCGGTAGGCCTCCGGCGTCATGTTGTACTGCGTGCGCAGGTGCCGCTTCAGCGATTTGAACTTCTTTCCGTCCTCAAGACAGACCAGATGATCCGGCGTGATCGATTTCTTGACCGATACCGCCGGCTTGAGCGGTTCGGGCTGGGCATCGCTCTGGCCAACCGAAACCCGCATCAACGCCGAATGCACCTGATTGATCAGGCTCGGAATCTCGCCCGCCGTAACCGAATTGTTGCTGACATATGCCGATACGATGTCGGCCGTGAGTTCGATGAAGCTGCCGCTCGGGTTGTCGTTCATGGGCCCAGCGTTCCTGTCACGAGGTGAACTGAACATAGTCAGTGAGTAGCCGGCACCGTCACGCGTCTTGCGGCTTACTCGCGGCCCTGCGCGCCGATGCTTCATTCAACCGGATGCACATCTCCGGTTACGAATCGGACATTCCGAATTACATTGATTTATAGTATTGCGGTCTCGATTATTCAAGTTCAAACAGCAGATCGGGCAAGCATATCCATCACGCTATTGCGATATCTGCCTGTTCGCTGATGTATTCGTGTCGCGACCTGATGTCGCGGCGGCGGCAGAACGCTGCAATCGCACCATCATGCCTTGCCGCGGCCCGGGCTGCTTCATAGGTCTTTCAGACCGGCGGGCATCCGCCAAAGATCGTCGCAGCGGAATTACGATGCTCGAGCGCACCCCTCGCCTGCCTCCCCCGCCGCGCGCGGAACCTCGCCCCAAGGTCTCGACCGTGCACGGCGCGACGCTCGTCGACGACTATGCCTGGCTGCGTGCGGAGAACTGGCAGGAGGTGATGCGCGATCCGTCGGCGCTCGATCCGGAAATCCGCGCCTACCTGACCGAGGAGAACGATTACACCAAAGCCGCACTCGCCCATACCGAGGCGCTGCAGCAAAGCCTGTTCGCCGAAATGAAGGCGCGCATCAAGGAGGACGACTCCACGGTGCCGAGCCCGGACGGCCCCATGGCCTATTACGTGCGCTATCGGGAGGGCGGGCAGCACCCGATCCTTTGCCGCCAGCCGCGCGACGGCGGTCCGGAGACGGCACTGCTCGACGGCGACGCGCTCGCGGCCGGCAAGGCGTACTTCCAGCTGGGCGGCACACAGCATTCGCCCGATCACCGGCTGCTCGCATGGTCGGTCGATGAAAAGGGGTCGGAGTTCGACGAGCTGCGCATTCGCGACGTCGGCGCGGGCGGCGATCTGCCTGACGTCATTGCGGACGTTTCCGACTCGGCGGTCTGGACCGAGGATTCGACCGCGTTCTACTACGTGCGGCTCGACGCCAATCATCGCCCCTCGCGCGTCTATCGCCACCGGCTTGGCACGCCCGCGGCCGACGATGCGCTCATCTACGAGGAGCGCGACAACCGTTTCTTCGTTTCGCTCGGCCGTACGCAGTCCGGCCGCTTCGCCGACATTTCGGTGCACGATCACGAGACGTCGGAATCCTGGCTGATCGACTTGACGGTTGCGGAGGCAACGCCGCGTCTGGTTGCGGCGCGGCAAGCCTCGCTGCAATACGATGTGGAGCATCATCCGGCCTGGGCCGGCGAGGAGATCCTGCTCGTTCGCACCAACGCGGACGGCGCCGAAGACTTCAAGATCATGATCACACCGCTCGCGGCGACCGCGCGCGAGAACTGGCGTGATCTGATCCCGCCCCGGCGCGGCGTGTATCTGCTGAGCATGACGCTGCTGTCGGATTGGCTGGTGCGGCTCGAGCGCGAGGACTCACTGCCGCGCATCGTCGTGCGTCAACTTTCAAGCGGCGAAGAGCACGCGATCGATTTTCCCGAGGAGGCCTACTCGCTCGGCGCGGAGGGCGGCTACGAGTTCGTCACGGATCGCCTGCGCTTCCACTATTCGTCGATGACGACGCCGAACGAGGTATGGGACTACGACCTGAAAACGCGCGCGCGCACCTTGCGCAAGCGCCAGGAAATACCGAGCGGGCACGACCGGGCCGCCTATGTGACGCGGCGCCTGCGAGCGAAGGCGCCGGACGGCCAGATGGTGCCGATCTCGATCCTGCATCGCCGCGACGTGAAGCCGGACGGCACCGCGCCGCTGCTGCTCTACGGCTACGGCGCCTACGGCTATGCGCTGCCGGCCGCGTTCAGCACCGGCCGGCTCTCGCTGGTCGATCGCGGCTTCGTCTATGCCATCGCACACGTTCGCGGCGGCAGCGAGAAGGGGCGGCAGTGGTACAAGGACGGCAAGCTCCTGAACAAGCCGAACACGTTCACGGATTTCATCGCGGCCGGAGAATTCCTCCGCGCGCAGGGCTATGCGGCGCCGGGCAAGATCGTCGCGCACGGCGGTTCGGCCGGTGGCCTGCTCATGGGCGCGGTCGCGAACCTGCGGCCCGATCTCTTGGGCGGCATCATCGCCGAAGTACCGTTCGTCGACGTGATCAACACGATGCTCGACGACTCACTGCCGCTGACACCGCCCGAATGGCAGGAGTGGGGAAACCCGATCACCGACGAACAGGCGTTCGGCCTCATGCTCGGCTATTCGCCCTACGAGAATGTGCGGGCACAGAGCTATCCGGCGATCCTGGCGCTTGCAGGGTTGACCGATCCGCGTGTGACCTATTGGGAGCCGGCGAAGTGGGTCGCGAAGCTGCGCAGTCTCAACACCAGCAACAACATCATCGCGTTGCGCACCAACATGGACGCGGGTCACGGCGGCGCGGCCGGGCGGTTCGACCGGTTGAAGGAGGTCGCGCTGTCCTATGCGTTCGCGCTCGAAGTGGCGGGCGCTGCGCCGGCTGCGTGAGGCTATTTCTTGCTCACCAGATACTGCTGCAGCTCGTCGATGGTCGCGAACTTGACCCTGCCGGTCGGCAGTTCGGCTTCGATCGACCCGTCCATGAACAGCGAATAGGCCATGCCGTCGATCACGCCGGAGCGATAGACGGTTGCGCCGGCGCTATTCGGGCTGGCCACCGGCGCTGGCCTCGGCTGCGGCCGAATTGGCGGCGCTTGTTGCGGCACCGGTGACGGGGGTGGCGCGGTATCCGGAATGCGGGTGAGCGGGCCGAGGTCGACCGGAGGAGCCGCAGGTTCCGGCTCGGGCATTGCGGGTGCCGGTGCGCGCGCGGCGCGAACCGGAGCGGGCGAACCGCGGCCGAGCCAGCCCAGCAAGGATGGCCGCGCTGCAGCAACAGCAGCAGCAGCGCGTGCAGGCCGCGGGGCCGGGTCGTCGCGCCCGACCGCCGCAACCGGCGGCAGCGGCAACGGCTGGATCTCCAGCCGCTCGGCGATTCTGCTCAAAGTGCGCACCGCCGCGGCAAGCGCCGCGATGATCAAGGCTCCGACGATCGCGACCACACCGGATACGAACAGCGCGGCGCCGGCCAAATCCTCAACCGGCACGGCGTAGCCCAGCAGCGCCACGCCGGCCGCGGCCACAACAAGGCCGACAAAGAGGAATACCAGATACATTCGAGCCCCCCGCGACACATTTCAGGAACCAACGCGTCAGGGCAAGTGTTTCCAACATGATAGCCGGTGACCGTTGCAGCGGCGACACGGCGCCGACCGCCAACAACAGCGTTGCCGCAGGCGCGGGCCCGGCCTATCTAGAGGGTGGAACTCGCCCCCCAAACCTGCGGGTTACGCCCGATTTTCGCTTCCCATTCTCAAGGAGTTGATCATGGCCTTCACGCTGCCCGACCTCCCTTATTCGCACGACGCGCTCGCACCCGTCATGTCGAAGGAGACGCTCGAATTTCACCACGACAAGCATCATCAGGCCTACGTCACGAACGGCAACAACGCGCTGAAGGGTACCGAGTGGGAGAACAAGTCCCTCGAGGAGATCGTGAAGGGCTCGTACGGCAAGAACCCCGCCGTGTTCAACAATGCCGGCCAGCACTACAACCACATTCACTTCTGGAAATGGATGAAGAAGGGCGGCGGCGGCGACAAGCTGCCCGGCAAGATTGCGGCTGCGGTCGACAAGGACCTCGGCGGGCTCGCCAAGGCGAAGGCGGACTTCATCGCGGCCGGCGTCGGCCAGTTCGGATCGGGCTGGTGCTGGATTGCCGTCAAGGACGGCAAGCTGATGATCGACAAGACGCCGAATGGCGAGAGCCCGCTGGTGAAGGGCGCCTCCCCGATCCTCGGCTGCGACGTGTGGGAGCACTCCTATTACATCGACTACCGCAACGCCCGGCCGAAATACCTTGAGGCGTTCTGGGACAGCCTGATCAACTGGGAGCACGTCGAGGAGATGTACGCGGCGGCGAGCAAGTAAGCTCAGGCGCGCATCGAACGTTCAAAGGCCGGGCCGCGAGGCTCGGCCTTTTTCATTCCGACCCTTTGGTTTCGGGCTCACGGAAATACGGCTCGACCGGCCCCTTTAGCTTGATGGTCAGTGGCTTGCCCTTGCGGTCGAGCGTCTTGCCGGCCGCGACCCGGATCCAGCCTTCGCTGACGCAATATTCCTCGACATTGGTCTTCTCGGCGCCGGCGAAGCGGATGCCGATGCCGCGCGCGAGCAGCGCCTCGTCGTAGAACGGGCTGTCGGGATCGGACGAGAGGTGATCGGGCGGTTTGTCGGTCATCTGCACCTTCAAAATATCTCCGGACACCACGGCGCGCGATCGCTGTGGAACAGCGCGTCCGCACGGGTGATCGCGCCGGGGCGCAATTCCCTGACTCGCATGGATCGCCCAAGCTGCGCAAACGTGAAACCGCCAAGATAGACACAGCCGAGCGAGGAAACGTCGCAGGCAAGATCGGCTTCGGCCGTCGTTTTCTCGACGACGCCGCGTCCGATGCGCCAGCGCCCCGCATTCCACGGGCAGAATTCGTCCGCCACATCGATCACGATGGAATCATCCGTCGCATAGCCGCGTGCCGACAACGCCGCACCGACATCGATTAGCCGCACCCACAGCCCGTCGCGCAGCGTGAAATTCAGCTTCCGCGGCGCCGCCAGCGACAACAGCAGCGGATGATCGAGGGGCAGAATGCCTGCCTTCACCCGCGCGAGCCAGTCGATGTCAAACAGAAAGCGCCAGATGGCATGCGTCGCTTGCGGCGCTTCCCCCATTGCCTCGACCACGAAGATGTTTCCCGTCGAACTGCCGCGCTCGAACACCTGATTGACCTGATAGAACGCGTAGGCCGTGGCCCTCCCGTCGACCTCCCAGACCGCGCAGCGCAGCGCGCCGTCTCTCCCGCGCCGCCATGGGTAATCGGTCAGCAGCCGGTCTTGCCACCATGCGGAACTGCGCGCGAACATGCCGGGCGTCGCCCGCGCCACGCATTCGTAGACCGGCGCGACCAGAGGCTCGGCCTCCTCAAGGGCCACGAGCCGCGCCTGCCCCAGCGTGTCGACCTCGGCAAATGCACCAGTGTGCTGGCGCGGCACATCGATCTCGGCCGCCATCGAGGCCATGCCGTAGCCGAATTGCCCGTAGAGCGTATCCTCGGACGCCCACAGGACCGCGACGGGCTCGCCGCGCTCATGGGCGGCATCGGTCAAAGAGCGCATCATCGCG
>JAXDOA010000136.1:0-4711 GCA_034669125.1 Hyphomicrobiales bacterium | reverse complement strand
TTGCCCGAGATGTTCCGGCTGACGCCGACGAACATCCGCCGCACGCTCAAACTGTGCCGGCCGATCTATCGCCGTACATCCGCCTACGGCCACTTCGGTCGCGCGCCCGACAAAGACGGCGGCTTCTCGTGGGAGAAGACGGATCTCGCGGGACAGCTCAAGAAGGCGTTCTGAGGCGTCGACTGCGCGTAGTGAAAATGGCCGGGGCTTCCCGGCCATTTTTGTTTGTGCTTCACGACTCGCCATGACCGACGAGCCGCACCACCGTCACGGCGCATTCTTCGGCCGGCGCAAGGGGCACCCGCTACGCGCCCGGCAGGTGGAGCTGTTCGGTTCGCTGCTCCCGCGACTCGCGCTCGACCTCGCCGGACCGCCGCCGGTCAATCTCGCCAGCCTGTTTCCGGTGCCGGCCGACGACGTCCGCCTCGAAATCGGTTTCGGCGGCGCCGAGCATCTGATCGCGCAGGCGCAGGCGCAGGCGCGCACCGGCTTCATCGGCTGCGAGCCCTTCGTCAACGGCATGGCGAAGGCGCTGGTCGCTATCGATGAATACAAGCTCGGCAACATCCGGCTGCATCACGGTGACGCTGTCGAACTGATCGCGTGGCTGCCGGCGAATTCCATCGCGCGCGTCGATCTGCTCTATCCCGATCCATGGCCGAAGCGCCGCCACTGGAAACGGCGCTTCGTCTCGGACGACAACGTCGCGGCGCTCGCCCGCATTCTGAAACCGGGCGGCGAATTCCGCTTCGCGACCGACTGGGCGAACTACGCCGAATGGACGCTGCTGCGGCTGTTACGGACGCGCGATTTCACCTGGACCGCCGAGCGCGCGGACGACTGGCGGGCGCCGTGGCCGGGGTTCGGCGGCACGCGCTATGAGGGCAAGGCTGTGCGCGAAGGCCGCGCGCCGGCCTATCTCACCTTCCGCCGGACCTGATTATTTCTGCCAGCGCGGCGCGGCCGGCTCGCTCTTGCCGAACACGTCGCCGCGGTTTTCGAGCGGCCGTTTCAACAGCTTGAACCGGTCCGGATCGAGCCGCGGCGCAGGCGCGGGCGCGATGGGCGGCGCGGCGGGCGCGCTCGGAATTTGCGGCGCAACCGGAATGGCGGAGAACTCGTCGCGCGCGATCGAGTCGAAGTCCGGCCCGCCATCGAGCCCGCTCTGCTTGTGGCTCATGGTCGCGCCGCGCCAGCGATCGATGATCGTGTCGATGAAGTCTTCGTTCGCGCCGTTCGCCGAATCGGCGGTCGAATTGATCACCGCCTGGCTCTGCGGAATGAGATGTTCGGCCAACTGCTTGAACTTCAGCCGCGTCGGCAGCGCCACGCCTTCGCCGAAGGCGAGCACTTCGCGCGTGCCGAGCGAGGGCACGAAAGCGAGCAGGTTCGCGGCCGCGTCCGACACCGCGGAGCGCACGATCGCCTGGTCGCGCTCGTTTGCCATGCGCATGGCGAACAGCGTCGAGCATTGCGAGATGATGGTGGAATCCAGTTCGGCCGGGCGTTGCGTCACCAGCCCGAGGAACACGCCGTACTTGCGGCCTTCCTTGGCGATGCGCGAGATCGCCTTGCGGGTCGGGCCGAAGCCGATGGTGCGGTCGGCCGACGCGTAGCGATGCGCTTCCTCGCACACGAACAGCAGCGGAAACGCGCCATCGCTCCACATGCCGAAATCGAACGCCATGCGGCACAGCACCGACACGACCGAATCGACCACCTCGGCCGGGAAGCCGGCAAGCTGCATGATGGTCATCGGCTTGCCGTCGGCCGGCAGGCGGAACAGTTGCCGCAACGTGTCGCTCATCGTGTCGCCGCCGACGTTGGCGTTGTCGAACATGAAGGCGTAGCGCGGGTCGATGCGCACGGTTTCGATGCGCTGCATCAGCTTGTGATAGATCATGCGCGAGGAGCGGTTCTCGAGCTTTCCCATGCGCTCGTCGATCAGCGCGATCAGGTCGGCCAGGCGGTAGGGCACCGGCGTGTCGACCGTGAAGCCGGTGGTCTTGGGATCGTTGCGCTTGAGCGTGACGCGGTCGCCCGACCGGTATTGCTGGGTGTAGTTGCTCTTGGCCTGCGGGATCAGTTCGCTCAGAACCGCGACCTCTTCGTCCACACCGGGGCGGCCCGAGAAAAAGACGTCGACGGTCTCTTCGAAATTGAACAGCCAGAACGGCAGTTTCAGATTGCGCGGATTGAGCACCAGCGCGCGGTCGCCGAAGCAGCGCGCATATTCGTTGTGGCCGTCGAGCAGGAACAGCCGGAGATTGGGCCGCGCATCGAGAATCTGCCGCAGGATCAGCGCGACGCCGCTCGATTTGCCAACACCCGTGGTGCCGAGCACGGCGAAATGCTTGCTCAGCATCTCGTCGACATTGATGTAGGCGCCGATAGAGGGGTCCTGTTGCAGGTGTCCGATGTCGATCGTGTCGGAGCCGGAGATATCGTAGATCAGGCGCAACTCGTCGCGCGTGATCAATGCGGCCGGGTCGCCGATCGCCGGATAGTCGGTGACGCCGCGCTGGAAGAACTGCTTGCCGTCGTCGCGCTGCTTGATTTCGCCCATCATGTCGAGGCGCGCGGTCGCGATGTAGCCCTGGTCGCGCGCCGCGGACGAGGTTTCCAGCGAGACTTCGGTCACCATGCCGATCAGGAGCGTTTTCGCACGCTGAATGCGCAGGAATTTTCCGACCGTGATGGAGGCTTCGTTGGCGGGATCGAGACTTTTCGCCGGCAGCCCGACGGCTGCTTGCGAGCCGCTGACCGAGAGAACCCGGCCGCAGGTCCGATCGGCATCGAGAACTGATTTGGAGCTAGGAATGCCAGCGTCCACCTGTCGCCTCCACACGCCTGAATGAGCGGCCGCCCCCGGAGCGGTCCCTTGTCGGGCAACGGTGTAGCAACCCGTGGTCACGATTGAATTAACCCGGAAAAGGCAGCGGCCTATGCGGCCGGGGAAACTTTTCGTAATCTTTAACGGGGGGTTAATGGGGCGTTGGCTGGTCCGACGTGGCTAGAAAGCGAATTGATCGTATTTTGAGGAGTGGCAGCGATGGCGACTTATTCGATAGGCGATCTCAGCCGCCGTGAAATCTTGCGGATGGCCGCGGTGCTCGGCATCGCGAGCGCCGCCTCAACGAGGTTTGCGAGTGCGCAAATGGCCGGACGCCTCACGCCGGAGCAAATACTCGGTCCGTTCTATCCGCTGAACACACTTGGTCAAAATGCCGATCTGACAAAAGTGCCCGGCCGGCCGGGGCGCGCCGCGGGCCTCGTCCTCAATGTTGTGGGGCAAGTGCTCGATCTGAAGGGAGAGCCCGTTCGCAACGCGAAAGTCGAAATATGGCAGGCCAACACGCATGGACGCTATACGCATCCAAGCGATCACAATCCCGCGCCTCTCGATCCGAACTTTGAAGGGTCAGCCCTTCTGACCACCGACAACGATGGCCGGTATCGATTCAAGACGATCAAACCCGCCGCATATCCCGCGGGGCCCAACAGAATGCGACCGGCACACATTCACTTCCAGGTTTCGGGCCGGCAGGACAGACTTGTGACTCAGATGTATTTTGAAGGCGACCCTTACCTCGAACCAGACCGCTTTTTTCAGACCGCATTGGAGCAAAAGGATCTGCTGGTCGCCAAGCTATCGCAGCCGACTTCGGAGATGGAACCGGAATCGAAATTGGTCGTGTTCAACATCGTGCTGAATGCAGGCTAGCCGAGCAAGTAGCCCGGATGAGCGGAGCGAAATGCGAGGTTGCTTTGTTGCCCGCGAAAACCCGGATTGTGCTGCGCTCCATCCGGGCTACGCTTGCTGACACACAGGGGGCTCAGGCGTTTCACGGCGTAAGACTAAACATTGTTTGGCTGGTCGCAGTTTAGTTTCAACCCACAGGACGCGCGCGAATTTGCGTCATTCACTCCCGTGAAGCATCTGCCAGCTCGGCAATGCGATTGTCGGCGCGGCGGAGCCGCCGACAGAGCTCACGGTTGATGTTCTGCATCACCATCACATACGCGTGGATGTCGGTCTTATAGTACGTATAGAGGTTTCGGGCGGTGAGCTCGTACAGCCCGGTCGGGGTCTCCGCCACGACGGTGGCCGATCGGTTCTGCATTTCGATGAGCGTCATTTCGCCGAAAAAATCACCCGGCCCAAGACCCGTCATGCGAATGACGCGCCCCGACTCCCCGAGCTTGCTCACCACAAGCTCGCCGGAGCGAACAATATACATTGAGCGCCCCGGTTCTCCTTCCGCAACGACGGTGGCACCGGCGTCGAAGCGGCGCTCGACCAGCATTGAGATCAGGAGATCGAGACTTGCGTCTGAGAGGCCACCGAAAAAAGGTGTAGCGACCAGGAACGCCTTCAGATCGGGCGAACTGACAGCCATCGGGCTAGTATACTCCCCGCTCTCGGAACTTGACAGCGCGTAGGGTGCAATAAGCGAAGCATAGCGAAGCGCATTGCGCCGCCGCGCATGAGCGGCGTTGTGCAATGATGGCTGCTGGCCGGCGACCCGATGCCGGCGTTCCTCGGCGGCCCAGGCCCGCGCCCGACGCCCACGCCAGCCTGCCGAAGCTGCCACCCCCTCAAATTATTTTTTGTGCCGCGACCCCGGCGCCGGGTTTGCGCCCTCTTGTCTGGGTGAATGCGCCATAGCGGCGCGTCACGAACCGGAGCACAGAACCATGTGGTATAGGA
>JAXDOA010000135.1:0-3845 GCA_034669125.1 Hyphomicrobiales bacterium | reverse complement strand
CAGTGACCCCGGCATCGCGCGCCGCGATCACGCGCTTCTTCTCCGAATGGCCGGTCAGCATAATGATCGGCACATAGGGATTATTGTTGGCGCCCGGCTGGCGGATCATCTGGGTCAGCTCGAGCCCTTCGAAGATCGGCATCTCCCAGTAGGTGATGACGATGTCGGGCGAGTAGTGGGTGAAGCCTTCGAGCACCGCCGCGCCGTCTTCCGCCTCGTACACCTCGCGCGTGCCGAAGCCGTGCAGCAGCGTCTTCATGATGCGGCGCATGTGCGCGTTGTCGTCGATGACGAGGAAGCGCAGCCGGTTGAAGTCGATGCGGACCATGGGCAGCCTGAGGACGCGCGAAGGCGATAGCCGGCACGCTGCGGTCAGGCTTAAGGAATCGTCGTTAACGAACCGTTTAGGATGCGGGACGGCTCAATACCCGAACTGCTCGCGCAAAATGCGCTCGTCCAGGCTGTGGCCGGGGTCGAACAGCATCGGAATGGCGATCTTGTGGTCCATGCCGACCTCGACGCTGCGCACGTCGCGCACCTCGTCATGGTCGGCGACCGCCGCGACCGGGCGCTTGTCGGCTTCGAGCACCTCGATGGCGACCCGCGCGGTATCCGGCAGCAGCGCGCCACGCCAGCGGCGCGGACGAAACGGGCTGATCGGGGTCAGCGCAAGCAGCGGCGCGTTGATCGGAATGATCGGGCCCTGCGCCGAGAGGTTATAGGCGGTGGAGCCGGCGGGCGTTGCGACCATCACGCCGTCGGCGGCCAGTCCGGCGAGGCGTTCCTTGCCGTCGATCAGGATGCGCAGGCGCGCCAACTGATAGGTCTGGCGGAACAGCGACACCTCGTTGATGGCGTGGGCCTCGTGGCGGTTGCCCTTGGCATCGATCGCCGACATCAGCAGCGGGTGGATCAGCGTGGTGCCGGCTTCGGACAGGCGCTCGGGCAAGTCTTCCTCGCGAAACTCGTTCATCAGGAAGCCGACCGTCCCGCGATGCATGCCGTAGATCGGCTTGCCGGAGGTCATGAACCTGTGCAGGGTCTGCAGCATCGCGCCGTCGCCGCCGAGCGCGACGATGACGTCGGCGTCGTCCGCCGGCGTGTCGCCGTAGCGCTTGGCGAGCCGCGCGCGTGTCTCCTGCACCTCGGGCGTCGGGCTTGCGACGAAGGCGATCCGCGGGCGGGATTTGGTCATCGGTCTCGGTCTGGCGGCATCGCGCGCAGCCGGCCGCTGGGAGGATACTCATGAACGCCGAGCGCGCGGTTTTCGTCTATACGACCTATCCATCCCTTGTCGAGGCGGAGCGGATCGGCAAGGCGGTGCTGGAGCGCCGGCTCGCGGCCTGCGTGAACATCCTGCCGGGCATGATTTCCCACTACTGGTGGGAGGGTGCGATCGAGCGCGGCGAGGAGGTCGTGATGATCATCAAAACCCGCGCCTCGCTCGCCGAAGCCGTGCGGGACGCCGTGAAGGAGATGCACTCCTACACGACACCGGCCATCCTGGTGCTGCCGATCGAGGGCGGCGAGCCGGGGTACCTGGATTGGCTGATGAAGGAGACGGAGACGAGGTAGCGCCTCCCGGGCGCAACGCAGCATGAAATGATGCGTTGCTGACCCGGGACCGTCAGAGGCTGCGGCGGTCCCGGATCAGCGTCGCACCGCTAAGGCGCTGCGCCGCGTCCGGGACACGGGCTTCAATACGTCACAGTGCCTTCCATGCCGCCTTTGAGGTCCTGGTACTCCTTGCACTCCGTGCCGCAGATCAGGCGGATCTGCTCCAGGAAGTCGGCGGCCTTGAGCTTGTTGCCCTGCTCGACGTGCCACATGCCGTAGTACTGCCAGGTGCGGACATGCTTCGGGTCGGATTCGAGCGCGCGCTCGTACCAGACCTTGGAAAGATCGTAGTCGCCGAGCTTGCGGGCCGTGTAGCCGAGATAATTCGCGACGTCGGGATGATCGTCCTCGTCCATCGCCTTGAAGGCCGCGAACGCCTCGGCGTATTTGCCGTCCTGCACCAGCGCATAGGCGGCGCGATACTGGTTGCGGAACTCCTGCTCGGACTTCTGCTCTTTCTTCTTGCTCTTCGAGGACTTGGCCTTCGGCTCGCCCGATGACTTCGACGGCGACTGCGGGCTGCTCGGGCGCGGATCCGGCTCGCCGGCCGCGAAAGCAGCTCCGACTCCGAGCGACAGCGCGAAAAGGGACGCGACGGCAAGCGTACCAAGACGATTGTGACGGGTCATTCGGACTTCCTCCCTGAGCGTGATGCGCACGACTCCTAGCATAAGACGTGAACATGCGCACGACGCGCCGCATTCCGGCGGCGGCCTTCAACTCGCCGTGATCGCGCTGTTCCAGACAGCCCGCAGCCCAGACGATACGGCTGGGCCGCAGGCCGGTTTCAATCCGCCAGGACTTTAGGCGCCAAGACTTTAGGCGCCAAGACTTTAGTTCGTCCGCACCTTCACGCCGGCATAGACGGCGGCGCCGGGGGCGCGGAAGGAATAGACCTCCTCATAGCGCTGATCGAATACGTTCTCGCCGCGTACGTAGATGGTCGACCATGGGGTCATGTCGTAGGAGATCTGTCCCGCGACCAGCGTATAGGCAGCGAGCGTGGTGGTTTGCGACGGGAAGGTGAAGATCGTGTCCTTCATCCGGCCGTTGAAGACAAGGTTGGCGCTCACCTTGCCGCGTCCGCCATCGAACAGCACGGTCGCGGAGGCCGACCCCGCATGCGGCGGGCGGCGGATTTCCTCGATGCCCTTGTCGTCGCGGGCGTCGGTGTAGGTGTAGGTGCCCGACAGGATCAGCCAGTCGACCGGCTTGAACCTGGCGGTTGTCTCGACGCCCTGGCGTGTCGACTGGCCATCGAGGTTGCGCACCGTTGGAATTCCGGTGTTCGTCGATGCCGAGACGATCTCGTGCTCGAGCCGCGAATTGAAATAGGTCACGTCGACGACGACGCGGCCGTTCCATAAGGTCTGCTCCCAGCCGACGTCCCAGCCGATCGAGCTTTCCGGGACGAGATTGGGGTTGGGCGTAAAGAACGTCGAGATGAAGCCGAACTGCTCGAAGAAGCTCGGGTTAGTCACGCCACGGCCAATGCTCGTATGGAGGCGGCCGTCGATCGGGGCGACCTTTTGCGACACCGTAAAGCGCCAGGTGAGTTCGTCCTGGAACGGGTCGTTGAAGTCTTGCCGCACCGCGGCCGAGAGCGTGGTGCCGGTCCGCAGCAGGTCGATGAGATATTCGCCGCCGACGCCGGTCGACGTGCGCTTGAAGCCGTTGCGGGCGGCATCGGCGTCAGCGCCGAACAGGAAATTGGAGAAGAAGCTGAAGTTCTCCTGGCGATTTTCCAGGAAGCCGGTGATGCGGTGTTTTTCTCCGCCCAACGCGTCGCTGTCGAGTAGGAGCGTGCTCTTGTAGGTGAGCGTATTGGCGGTGCCGAGTGACGATCCGGCCAGCTGGAAATTCTCAATGTTGCCGGTATTGGTTCGCGAACCCGTCCACTTGAACGACTGGATCCAGCGATCGTCGAACAGCTTCACCGTGCCCTCGATGCGGGCCTGGCTCTGCTCGAGCGGGACGTAAAAGCCCGGTGAGTCGAACAGCAGGCCAGTGAAGAAGTCCTGCGGATCGTATGCGCTGCCGCGGCGGACATGACGAAGGAAGCCTTCGACATTCACGTTCTGCGAGAGGTCGACGCCGGCCTTGGCGGTGACGGCGGTGCGCTTGGCCCCGTCGGGCTCGTTGCCGTCCCGCGCGACGTTGAAGCCGTTGGTCGTTCCATGAACGGCGGTGATCGAGCCATAGACCGGTCCGACCGCGCCCCGGAACGT
>JAXDOA010000134.1:0-5362 GCA_034669125.1 Hyphomicrobiales bacterium | reverse complement strand
AAACGGGCGCGCGCGTGCATCACAATTCGCAGCCGCTCGCCGCGCTGAATATCGTAGTCGATGAAGCGCAGGATCGGACGGCAACGGTTCGCGGCGCGAATCTGCAGCGACCTGCCTGCAAGAATCTCGATCTCATCGAGCTTCTCGGTATAGACATCGCTGTCGGCGATCTCGATCACCGCGTTGGGCGAGAATTCCGGGTCTTTCGGGTCCTTCTTCTGGTCCTTCTTCCACTCCTCCAGCGCGAGTGCCAGTTTTGGGTATTCCTCCGCGCTGCCGACCCGGTACAGCACCGCGTCGCGGGGCTGCGAAACCATGCGCGGCGACTCGTGCGCGCCGACGTCGGCAGAGAAGCCATAGTGATACGACACGCGTATCGATCTCGCTTCATCCGTGAGGACGATGCGCCCGAGTTGCGGGTCGACGGCCACTTGGTCTTTTTCTTTCGGCCGGTATTTCCAGTTCGTGAGATCCGCCGCGACGATGTTCTCCGCAGCCACCGGCTCAGTAGCGTCATTCAACCAGATCGAAAAACTCTTTGCCGCGCCGTAATAATCGTCGCGATGCAGCTCTAGGGCACGGCGGCGGATCGGCGCCGGAACATTGATCTCGTCGGCGATATCGCTGGGATCGTCTTCACGCCTCGCGCTGGTGAACAACTGAGCGTCGTTTCCGAGGGGACTGAACGTATAGAACGCATAACCCCGGCTGCGGTGCTGCAGGAATGCCGCCGGCACGTCCGTCATCGGATAGGAGCGAAGGCGCCAGACGAAAGCGCCGACGCTTGGAATATTGTAGCGCCCGGCATCGCGCTGCGCCTCGACATTGCGGAGGTCGGCAATATGCGCGCTGCGCTCGAAAGGCGAGTCGATGAGATCAAGTGTTTCGCCCTGGCGAAGGTCGACGAGCCGCCCGCCGCGGTCGGGATGGTTCAGCGAGCGGGTACGGGCGAGAAGGTTGTAGAATTCGACGGGGCGCGACGGAAAGCCCGCCGAATCGGCGGCCAGGTTCTCCAAGAGCGCGAGCGTGCCGCGGCGGCGAAGAGCACGGGTATAATTCGCGACGCTCCGACGCGGCACAAGCGCGCGTCCCCGCAAACGTGTTTCTGCATTCTCGCCGTCGAGTACCGCCGCGTGGACGGCGGGATATCCGACGAGGTCGGCAATATACGGCACAACCCAATCGCGACACGTCTCGATGAACCAGTCGTCATACATCTGCTCGATGTCGTTCTCGATAATGTTGACCTGTTCAGCGATGGCGCGGAGAAGATCACGCAAGGGCAGTCCCTGCGCTATATCCCGCTGGCGGTAGACAACCGGCAACAGTTCGTAGAGCCGGTCGATCCGCTCCATCACTGCGTCAGTCATGCGGGATCTCCGTCAGCACAAAGAGATCGGCAACATCAGGCGGCAGATAAGCGATCTGAGCGGCGTGCATTCTTTGATCTGCGGAATCGAAACGTGCGAGCTGCGGCAGAATGGGTTGCACGCCCGTGATCGGAGAGGCCGGTTGCCCTCCCTGTTGCGTTGCAAGCGCACCTACGACATCGGTTGCCGTGAGGCTGCCAAGCGCATCGAGATCGACATAGACGACCCCCGGGACGTTCTGAATCGTCGCTACGACTTCAGCCGGATAGACGGGCTGCGCGAACTCGCGCCGATCATATGAGAACGTGTCGAGGAGCGCGTCGCCGATTTTCGGCGCCACGTTCTGCCAAAGATAGTCCGGATCGACGCGAACGCGAGCTGCACCCGCGATCACCATCTTCTCGCGCAGATCCACCTGAAATGGCTGATACGGATCGCCGTATTTTCGGATCGCTTCGTCGAGATTGCGGTAGAGGTCGGAGTGGATGTCGATCTCGATGTCACCTGTGCCGCCGATCGTCAAATGCACAAAGCGCCTGCGCCCGTCCGAGAGCGCCGTCGCACTGCCTTTCGAAACTCCGGCAAAGGTGCAGGCGAAGTCCGCATAATCCTGGATGGAAACCACGCGTCCCATCGCCTGAAGCGAGACCGGGATCGAGCGGCGCGCGTCGTCGCGTGATTCCGGGTCGGCGCCGCCGCTCGCCGCAAGCGGATTGACGACGTCGCGAACCCCGAGCGGGCGGGAGATGGCCGTCGCGATCTGTTTGGAACGCGCGTTGCCGTCCCGGCCGAGCCCGGTGCGATAGCGTGCACGGATATTGTCGGGACCGCTGGGCGCACGCGCGCCTTCTCTTCCGTTGCCGAAAGTCACCCTCACTTTGCCGTCGTCCGCCATGGCGCTGACGAAAACGCGGTTCGTGGGAAGCGCCCCGTTCAGCGTGTCGACCTCATGCCACAGGACATCGTTGACGCGCACGGCGAGCGTCGAGGCGACACCCGTCATGGTCGGTGCCGAAACGAACGTGAGCGGCGACTGATGTAGTTTGAACGTTTGCAACGGCTGTGCGGCGTCGCCGGCGCCGAGTATCTCGGTTCGCGTCTCGCCATGCGTTGCATGCACGACGTTGGCTGAAATGGTCACCGTCGTGCGCTTGTAGAGATAGGCGAGGCCCGCAGGCGCGAGATCGAGAATGCTGTAGGCGGTCCCGCCGGGTGCGACGTCGACCCGTTGCTCGATATTGTCGATCATCGCCAGTTCGGACGCGACAACGCCGCTGGTGCCGCCGGTGTCCAGGCGCTCGCCTGTAACGACGATCCAGCGCCCGGGTGCAAGCCCGTCAAGGACCGAATCCAGCTCGATTCGCGTCGGCGACTCGGAGTCTGTCACGCCCAACTCGGGAGCCAGGCCGATCACCCGCTCGATCGGCCGCTGCGACAGTTTCAATTCCTCGCTCTCGGCGAGCACGGCCGTGCCGCGGATGGCCGCAAGATTATCGACCATCGCTGCGATCGATTTCGTGTCGTCTGCACCCTCAGTCTTGAATGGCTCCGGCCACCAAGGATCGCTCAGTGTCAGCTTCGTCGTCTTGCCGCTGATGCCGTAGGCCGTGTTTGGGCCGGTTTCGGTCGCGTGCACTTTTGCGACGAATGCACCGCGCGTGTTTTGCGCGACGACATAGCTGCCGACCGCAATCGCCTCGTCCGGCGTGTCGAGATTGAGCACATGGGCGTCTTCTGTGACAAAGCGCGGAACCGGAATAGCGCCAGAGACCGCAGCGGCACTGCGCGGCTGCTTGAGGCCGGCTTGCGTCGGGCGGTCTTCGAACAGCAGGGTGGGCGCGTTGTAGCCGAATACCGCGCGACTGCTCCGTAGGCCATACACGCCGCGGAACTCAGGATAGGGTCTCTCGCCGCAATCGATGTTTGCAATTGCCATGTACAGCGTGTCCGCGAGCTCCGGGTGGAAGGTCGTCAGCAGGCGCGGAAGATAGTCGGAACGTTTGCCAAGTGTTTGCGCGAGAGAAGCCTCACGTTGCCAGCGCGTCGCCGGCGTGAGACCGCGCGCCTTTAGCAAGGGATCGATGAGGAGCTTGTTGACGCTGCACACGCCGCGGCTTGAACTCGTTGATGGCGGCTCAATGTCCTGAGCTTCCGCAACAAACTCGGCGATCGGCTTGAGAGCGACCAGGGTGCTGTTCTTTGCCCAAGGTTCCACGATCTTTAACAGTTTTCCACGCGAGACGCCGAGCAGAACATGCTGCAGGAATTGCTGGAGCGCGGTCGCAATAGGCTGGTTAGTTCCTCCTTGCGTGGGCAAGGTCGCCAGCATGTCACGGACCTTCCCGACCAGTATTAGATAGAACGGCCGGATCGGCTCCAGCACGATTTCCGTACGTTTATGTTCGGGGTCGCTATTCGTCTTCAGCGCCCGCCGGAGCACATACATCGCGATCGGCGCGGAGTTTGGCGCCTTCGCTTCGAACACAAATAGCACGGGATCGCGTGGGTTGAACCGCGCCGTCGTGCCCTCAATCCAAAGCGACGGGATCGTGAGAACATAGTCGCGCTTCGGGTCCTCCTCGAGCGTAAGATCCTGCGGCTTGCTCATCCGCGGCCGCAGCGCGTTCCACGCGCCTCGGGCCTCGGTATCTTCCGATGTCTCGAAGGTTTGAGGCTGCTCGTTGGCGGCGGGAATGCTTTGCGCTTTCGCGCCGGCCGGGATGATTGTCTTCCCGGTTTCGTCGAGCGTGTAGGCGAGATAGACGCTGGCCGCGACACCGGGCTTCAACCTGTAGCCGACGAGATTACCGAGTTCCAGAATGGAGCGACGTTCCGTCGCCGTGCGAAGAAACGCTTCGTTCGCAATCCGCTCCTGATAGAAGGTGAGGACATCGCCAATCATTGCCCAGGCGTCGAGGAGCGCGATGGCGGGATCGTCGCTTTCGCGTGTGCGCAAGGCATGCAGCGGGTAAGTGGCGTTCGGCTGCGCGGGGTCGACCGGTACGGTCAGGCGCCGGATCATGGCCTGGTGGAACGTGCCATACGTCCCAACCCGGTAATTCAGCGCAGAGAGTCCGGGGCGGTTGGTGACCTCTGGTACGTGGCCAGCGCCGGCCAGGCACGCGCAACAGCCGCAGGGGGTTGTGGAGCAGCCGCAGGAGCGTTCGGTCGCGCTCATCGTCCGCCTCGCACGTTGCGGAAGGTGAGGATGCCGTTCTCCGGCACGGCCGGGTCGTTGTCGAGGCGGGCGATTTCGCCGGGCGCAAGTGCGAGCAGCCCCTTTGCCAGATCGGGATTGGCGCGCCTGTCATGTTCGAGACGCTCAAGGCGTACCACCTCGACCTCCGCCACGCCCTCCACGCCCATAGCTGCGGCGACGATGCGGCTCACGTAAACCGCTGCGCCGAACGTCAGATTATCCGGATGGAAAAAGCCGCGTCGGCCGCCGGGAAGTGCACGATTGCTGAGTGCGCTGCGGGCCGCGGCGAGAACATGCGCACGCAGATAGTCGGGCTTGACGCACAGATCGAGTTCGAGGCGGAGCGGCACTAGGCCGGCCGCACCGACGCGAAGGTCATGGCCCATGCGGCGGTAGCGATAGAGCCGCCGCTGGATCTCCGCGCGCAGCGATGGATCGAGATCGGCCGTGCCGAGCGCGTCGATCGCGACGTCCGCCTCGTACCAGCTGCCGTTCCAGCGCAGCGCGCCTGAGGCCGACTGCACGTGCGGGTCGCGTTCGGGATAACGGACGTACTGGGCCAGCGTCGCGTAATCCTCGGCGGTGACCGCCCGTTCGATGTCTTTGCGGAACGCGCCGGGGGCGAACATCTTCACCTCTGCCATCGGCTGGGGGTCGACCGCGCCCGTCGACCGCAGCGGATTGCGCACGCCCGTGATGACGTCGCTAAAGCCGCCGACGACGACATGGAAAATGGCCTCCGCGCCGACGAGCCCCGCGCGTCCGTTTCCGATCCGGTAAGTAGCCAGGAACG
>JAXDOA010000133.1:0-11497 GCA_034669125.1 Hyphomicrobiales bacterium | reverse complement strand
GATCGGGATGCTTCTGCTTGATTAGGGAGGCTGTTCGCTCGGCCGCCGCAATGATCGGCTCGGGCCGTCCGGCTGCTCTCGCGCCCTCCCGGAAGTGCTGAGGACTCCACGGGTGTTTCATCTACTTGAGTCCAGCCCCCGGGGGGGCGCTGCTTCGTCCCTCGAAACGAGTCCTTCGAGGAGGTTCCTCTTGGAACGAGGGAGGAAGCAGCGTGGACCGGCGTTCGGCAGCTCTTTCAGTGGCGGCCGGAAACCCAGCCGCCCACGACAGCAAGTTCGTACTTGCCATCACGGCCGCCCCAAAGGGCGGCGGGTGCTAAATGAGCCCCGTGGAGTCCTCAGTGCCAACGGATAATACGGCTCGGGATTCGTGGCAACAACCGGTCGTTTTCGCTCGGAGCGCCGTCCGGCCGCTAAGAGCGCCTGCCCATCATCGGTGAGTCGGCCTGAGCCGTTGATGAGGCCACCTTTCAGTGCGCGTGCGAGGATGTCCATGACATCAGGCACGGCCATTCCGGTGCGCTCCGCAAGAGCGACCTCAGTTCCACCGCGCCATCGTCCGCGGAGCAAGCTGAGAATTAGAACGAGAGCGGCATCTTCCGGTGGCAAGTCGTGGGATATCACGACGCCGGTAGTCTCGGCTGCTTGGCCGATGACCTCCGCTCGTGCCCGGAGCCCGAATGCCGGCCTCAGGTCATCCGGCGCGGCCCCATCGTACAGCGCACGCCAGCCGCCATATGTGCGATGCAGCAGGGCTGGCGTGTTATTTGGAAGACGGTAGTTGAACGCTACCAGTGCCGCATCACCGCCGAAGCCATAACGGCTCGCGCCGCGGCCAGCGTCGGGCCCATAGGATTCGATCAGCTTCACCCACTCTCGGCTCAGCTGCCAGTCTGGATAGCTACCAATGGTCGGCGCTACGTGTTGGAACAGTACTTGCGGTCGGAGGCGGTGACGTTTCACGTTCGCGACGCCGGCAACGGTCGCCGCTGCTGTGATCACTTTGAAGTCGATCCATTTCCTCGATACCCAGGACCGAACACTAGGTACTGCCCAGAACGCATCCAACATCTCGCGGACGCGCGAACCTGACCCGATGAAGTCGGTTACGATGCCAATGCTTCCCGCGGGGCTCGTCTTCCCGCGGAGGAAGTCGGGTCCGGGGTGATTCATAAACGACTTTGGTCTTGTCTCGTGCGCTTGCGAGATTATGAAGGCGACAAGCCCCTCGCTTCCTACGCGGCCACTGCCCCGTACGGGCTTTACCGGTGCGGGGCCCTTGCGCCCGATGGACCGCCGGCGGGGCCGACCGTTAGTGTCCAGAACTATTTCCACGTTGAACGCCGGCACGCCGCCGAACTCTCGTTCGGCATAAAGAGC
This sequence comes from Hyphomicrobiales bacterium, assembly GCA_034669125.1. Lineage (GTDB taxonomy): Bacteria > Pseudomonadota > Alphaproteobacteria > Rhizobiales > Xanthobacteraceae > PALSA-894. The sequence goes on along the minus strand of JAXDOA010000133.1, from coordinate 10,117 downwards.
GATCCTCCGCCGCCGGCCGTGGCGCGAACCCGCAAGCGCGTACAGCTGCGAGCGCAGCGCGGCGCTGACCTGCTCCTCATTGAGAAGGAGCATTGAGTCCAACATCAACCCTGCCGCTGGCTGATTGGAGACGCCAAATTGCATTAGCCACGACTGGGCCGTCGGATAGGTCGATAGCGGCTGTCGATCGGCCATCTAGCCCTTCCGAGCTCTCAAGCCGCCTTGAAAGAGCGCACTTTTATGCTGCGGGCGCGCTCGCGCGCTTGCCCCAGATCGTAAGCGGTTTGCAGGCCGAGCCAGGTCTCGGCGCTTGACCCAAAGGCCTTGGAAAGCCGGATGGCCATGTCGACCGAGACGCCTGCTTTCCCGTTCAACAGGTCGGACAGGGCCTGCCGTGTCACGCCTAGTCCCGCGGCGGCTTCGGTCACCGACAGGCCGAGCGGGTCCAAACACTGGCGGCGGATGATCCCTCCCGGATGCGGAGGATTATGCATCGGCATGTGCGGCATCCTTGTTAGTGGTAATCAAGATAATCGACGTCATGTGCATCGCCTTTCACAAAGCGGAAAGTCACGCGCCAGTTTCCCGAAACCCAAACCGCCCAATGCCCTTTCAGTTCGCCTTTGAGCGGATGCAGACGGAATCCCGGCAAGTTCATGTCGTCCGGCTTTGCGCTGCGGTCCAGAACCGCAAGAATGTCGCGCAAGCGGGCGACGTGTTGGGGTGATACGCGCTTTTCCGTCCGTCCACCGTACAGCGCTTTCAGGCCGCGATGACGAAAGGAGCGGATCATCGCCCGAGGCTAGTGTGTCGCCTGTCGCTTGTCAAACGACAAACGCGATGCGTGTCACCCCGACGACTGTCACCCCTCCCCGCCCACGACTCCCAGCCCCGCACACTACTCCCGCCACCCGAGGCGATACGCATTGGCGCATACGCCGCACCTTCATCGATAGACAAACCGCCGCATTCAGGTGCAGTTTTACGCCGCTCGCCGGAAAGAGACCGGCCAGCCATGAAGGAGGACGACGCATGACTGGTCACATCACCCGCCGCCAGGCGCTGGCGCTTGGCGCCGGCTTGGGCGCTCTCGGCTTCTCCGGCTTGCCGGCGCTGGCCCAGCAACGATTCTTCCGCATCGGCACGGGCGGCACCGGCGGCACCTACTATCCGGTGGGCGGCATGATCGCCAACGCGGTCTCGACCGACAAGATCAACGTCAGCGCCGTCGCCACCAACGGCGCGGTCGCCAATGTCAACGGCATCGTCGGCGGCTCGATGGAGTCGGGCTTCAGTCAGGCCGACGTCAATTCCTGGGCCTATACCGGCACCGGTATCTACGAGGGCAAGCCGAAGATCGAGGAGCTGCGCGTCATCGCCAATCTGTTTCCCGAGAGCGTGCATGTCATCGTCAGGAAGGGCCTGGGGATCAAGTCGCTCGCCGATCTCAAAGGCAAGCGTGTTTCGATCGATGAGCCGGGGTCCGGTACTCTCGTCAATGCGCGCGTGTTGCTGGCAGCCTTTGGCGTGACCGAGAAGGACATCCGGCCGGAATATCTGAAGCAGGTTCAATCCGCCGAGAAGCTCAAGGACGGCTCGCTCGACGGCTACTTCCAGACCACCGGATACCCGCAGGGGACCCTCAGCGAACTTGCCTCCACCAACGGCTTCGAACTCCTGCCGATCGAGGGCGCTGTGCGCGACAAGCTCATGGCGCAATTCAAATTCTTCGCCAAGGACACGATCCCCGACGGCACCTACAAGGACGTCAAGGGCGTCGAGACAGTCGCGGTGGGCGCGCAGTGGACCACGTCATCCAAACAGCCGGAGGATCTCGTTTACGAGATCACCAAGGCACTGTGGAGCGACAAGACACGCGCCGCGCTCGACTCCGGGCACGCCAAGGGCAAGGCGATCCAGAAGGCGACGGCGCTCGAGGGCGTCGGCATCCCGCTGCATGCGGGCGCCGAGAAATACTACAAGGAGATCGGTCTGCTGAAGTAGCGGGCACATGCTCTTGAGGGGGAGACAGCGCGTCATGCGGTCCACGGCTCGGCCGGCGGTTACCGCATGACGACGATCGCCGCAGAGCCCGACGACGCAAAGATCCAGAAGCTCGAGGCCGAACTCGATCCGGAAATGCGCTTCCGGCCGCTGCTGCCCTCGGCCGGCTGGATCGTCGCGGTCGCGCTGTTCGGTCTCTCGTGCTTCCATTACTACACGGCCGGCTTCGGTCTCCTGCCGGAGACGCTGCATCGCGGCATTCATCTCGCGTGCGTGCTCGGGTTGATCTTCCTGGTCTTCTCCTGGAACCAGGAAGGCAACGCCGTGACGCCCAACGCCAGTGTGTTGGCTCCGCTCGGTATCAGCGTCATCGACTGGCTCTGCTGTATCGCGGCTGTCGTCACCAGCCTTTACGTTCCTTACGTCTTTCACGATCTCCAGTTCCGCGTCGGCAATCCCGATCCGATGGACTGGATCATGGGCACGATCATGATCGTGGTGCTGCTGGAGGCGACACGCCGCAGCGTCGGCTGGCCGCTGCCGGTGATCGCGGTCGTCCTGATGATCTACGCGCTGTGGGGCCGCTCGTTGCCGGGAATTCTCGCGCATCCCGGCAATAGCTGGAAAAGCGTCGTCAATCACCTCTATCTCACAAGCCAGGGCATCTACGGCATCGCGCTCGGCGTCGTTGCGACCTACGTGTTCCACTATGTGCTGTTCGGCGTGCTGGCGACGCGCGTCGGGCTTGGCCGTTTCTTCATCGATCTCGCAACCGCGCTGACCGGCCGCTTCTCCGGAGGCCCCGCGAAAGTCTCCATCTTCGGCTCCGCGCTGTTCGGCATGATCTCGGGTTCATCGATCGCCAACACCGTCACGGTCGGCTCGCTCACCATTCCGGCAATGATCCGCATCGGCTATGCGCGGCACTTCGCCGGCGCCGTCGAAGCCGCAGCCGCGACCGGCGGGCAGATCACGCCGCCGATCATGGGCGCGGCTGCGTTCCTGATGGTCGAGTATCTCGCGGTCCCCTATCAAACGATCATCGTGGCGGCGATCGTGCCGGCGTTCATGCATTTCTTCGGCGTGTTCTGCCAAATCCATTTCGAGGCGAAAAAGCACGGCCTGCGTGGCCTGTCCAAGTCCGAGCTGCCGGTCGCGCGCGAGGTCATCCGCCGCGACTGGCCGACCGCGATGCCGCTCGCCGTGCTCCTGCTCGTGTTGTTCTCCGACTTCACGCCTTATCTGGCAGCATTCTGGGGCATCACCGGCTGCATCGTGCTCGGCCTCACGAATCGCAATCGCGTCGTGGCTGTCGCATTCGTCATGGCCATCGCGCTTGCCATTCGGTTCCAGATTTTGACCGAGTGGGAAGGCCTTGGTCCGATCATCGCGGCATCGATTGCGGTCTCGGCATGGCATGTCCTCAAAGACGACGGCGGCAAGGTCCGCCTCTTCGACATTCTCGATGCCTTCGTGGTCGGTGCCAAATACGCGATCAGCGTCGGCGCTGCGGCCGCGACCGTCGGCATCATCATCGGCATCGTCACGCTGACCGGTGTCGGCTTCAAGCTGTCGACCATCATCACCGGCGCCGCGGGTGATATGTCCGTGGTGCTTGGCGGCTTCATGCCGGAAAGCCTGTTTGACGTGAAAGGGATGACGCTGTTCTTCACGCTCGTGATGACGGCGATCGTTTGCATCCTGCTCGGTTGCGGCGTGCCGACGACGCCAACCTACCTCATCATGGTCACGGTCGCCGCGCCCGCGCTCGCCATGCTCGGCGTCCAGCCGCTCGTGGCCCACTTCTTCGTCTTTTATTATGGCGTCATTGCCGACATCACGCCGCCGGTTGCGCTCGCGGCCTACGCGGGCGCCAGCATGGCCGGCGCCGATCCGTTCAAGACCGGCAACACGGCGTTCCGGCTCGGCCGCGCCAAGGCACTGGTGCCGTTCGTCTTCGTTTACTCGCCCTCGATGCTGCTCGTGACCAAGGGATTCAATTGGCCGGAGTTCTTCGAGACGACAGGCGGCTGCGTTGTCGGCGTTGTCATGCTCGCCGCGGCGCTGACCGGCTATGGCCTCGCGCGCATGCCGAACTGGGAGCGGCTCTGGCTCGGCGCTGCCTCGGTTCTCGTCATTTCGCCAAGCCGCACTGCGACACTCGTCGGTCTTGCCATGTCGCTGCCGGTGCTGTTGCGCCAACTGAGCGCCTGGCGGGCGGCACAGCGCCCCGCCAACTCGAACGCCGTCTGAGCCGCAACCAAGGGTAAGCGGCGCCTGCGACCGGACGGTCATTGAACGCGCGGCGCATTCGTTGATAGGCTCTGTGTTTGGGGCAACCTCTGGAGGGGTCTATGCGCAAGCAAGCCGGTTATCTGTTGGCCGCGACTATCGCGATTGGATCGATTGCGACCGCTTCGATCGGCAGCGCGCAGGCACAGGACAAGACGATCAAGATCGGCGGGCTGCTGCCGATGTCCGGGCCCGGCGCCTATTTCGGCGCGCAGGACAAGCAGGGTGTGGAGCTTGCACTCGAACAGCTCAACAAGTCGGGCGTCAACGGCTACAAGTTCGCCGTTCAATATGAAGACTCCGCCTGCAGCCCCCTGCCCGCCTCGCAGGCCGCGAAACGCCTGATCGACCAATACAAACCCGATGTCATCATCGGCGAGGAGTGCTCCGACGCGACGCTCGCCATCATGCCGATCGTCGAACAGGCGAAGGTTCCGCTCATCAATGCGGGATCATCCGCGCTCAAGATCACCGATCCGGGCAACCCTTACACCTTCCGCATCATGCCGAACGAGGTGATGCAGGGCGTGGATATCGCCACGCAAGCCTACAACAAGCTCAACGCGCGCACCGCGGTGCTGCTCAATGAGAATACGAATGCCGGCATCGGCAACGCCAAGGTCTTCAAGGACACGTTCGAAAAGCTCGGCGGCAAGGTCGTGGCCGAGATCGGGTTCGGCCGCGACATCAACGATTTCACCTCGATTGCGACGCGTGTCGCGGGTCTCGGCAAGGTCGACGTCATCCCGACCTACACGCTGGAAGGACAGGGCCTCAAGATCACCCAAGCCCTGGCGCAGGCCGGCGTGGTGAAGGGCGGCGACGGCCCCGCGATCCAGCTCGGCACCATCTGGCTTCCGTTCGGCTTCGAGCAGAAGGCCGGAAAGGCCGCGACCGGCTATGTGCGCATCGTGCAGTTCGATCCGACCGACCAGCGCGAGATGGTGAAAGACTTCGTCGCCGCGTTCAAGGCGAAGTTCAACGCCGATCCGACTCACCTCCATGCTCACGCCTACGACCAGATCATGCTGATCGCCGATGTCGTGAAGCGCGGGGGCACCGACGCGCAGTCGATCCGCGACACGCTCGCGGCAACCAAGGACTTCAAAGGCGTGACCGGAAGCGTCGAGTTCGACAAGACCAACCAGAACATCAAGATGGACACGATCCACTACATGGAAACCAAGCCGGACCTGTCCTGGAATGCGCTGAAGTGGAACTAGGCAGGTGACGGCGACGATCGTCGCGCAGCAGGCGATCAACGGCATCGTTCTGGGAAGCCTGTATGTGCTGGTCGCTCTCGGCCTCACGCTGATCTATGGCGTGCTGGTCCAGATCAACTTCGCGCATGCCGACTTCGTCACGCTCGGCGCCTTCGCCGCCTACTTCTTCATGCATCTCTTCGGCGGGAGCTATCTGGCGAGCATCGGAGTCGCGCTCATCGTCGGTGCCGTGCTCGGCTGGCTGATCAATGTGTCGATCTTCGCGCCGCTGCGGCACAAGGGCAGTGAGCTGTTGCCGCTGATCGCGACCATCGGTGTGTCGGTGATGATGCAGAACGCAATGCTTAGCCTTTTCGGGCCAGTGCCTTATGCGTTCGAGACCCCCTACAGCCAGCAGGTGTTCCGCGTCGCGGGTACATTCTTCACCGCCCAAAGCATCATCATTATCGTGGTATCGATCGCAACGATCGTGCTGCTTTACGCGTTCATGAAGTTCACGTTTCTCGGCAAGGCGCTACGCGCAGTGGCGCAGGATCGCGAGACGGCGGGGCTGATGGGGATCAACCCGGGCACCCTCATCATGCTCACGATCGTGATTTCCTCCGCGCTCGCCGGAATGGCGGGCGCGATGCTGGCGCCGGTGCTGGTGCTCACGCCGTTCGCCGGCACGAGCGTGATCGTGAAGGCTTTCGCCATCGTGATCATCGGCGGCTTCGGCAATGTCGAAGGAACGATCCTCGCGGGGCTGCTGGTCGGCCTGATCGAAAGCTTTACCACGCAGTATCTCGACCCCGGACTGATCGACATCGTGGTGTTCGGCCTGCTGTTGCTGATGCTGGCATTCCGCCCGACCGGACTGATCTCCGAAAGGCGCGAAGAGAATGTCTGACGCCGCCGCGCCGTCGGCAACCGCGTACCGGACATCGTCGCGGCGCATCGCCTTTCTTGTCGCGGCGCTTGCCATTGCGGTGCTGCCGCTCGTGCTCAGCGGCAGCTATTGGCACACGAACCTGACGGTGTGCGCCATCAACGTCCTGCTCGCGCTCGGCCTCGACTTCATCCTCGGATACGCGGGGCAGCTCAATCTCGGCCAATCGGCGTTTTACGGGCTTGGCGCTTACGTCTCGACGCTGCTCATCACGAAGCTCGGCGTGCCGTTCTGGGGGGCGTTCGCCGCCGGTGTGGCGTTCGCCGGCCTTGCCGGCATGATCCTCGCGCTGTTCGCGGTGCGGCTGCGCGGGCACTATCTGGCGATCGCCTCGCTCGGCCTCGCGGTCATCATCCATCAGGTTCTGCTCAACTGGATCAGCCTGACGCAGGGCCCGCTCGGCATCTACGCCATCCCGCCGCCGCCCGCGATTGCCATTCCGGGCTTGCCGCGGGTCGACTTCCGCAATCCGATTGCGCTGTTCTACCTGGTCGCCGGATTCACGCTGCTGGTCTATTTCATCCTCGATCAACTGGTGCGCTCGCCGATCGGCGAAACGCTCACCGCGATTCGCGAGGACGAGATTTCGGCCGCGTCGCTCGGCATCAATGCCGCGGCCTGGAAGGTGTTCGCCTTTGGTGTCGGCGCGGCGGTGGGGGGCGCTGCGGGATGCTTCTACGCGACCTTCGTCGGCACGCTCGTACCGGACGCGTTCTTCATCACCGAGTCTTTCACGATTCTCTCGATGGTCATCGTCGGCGGCATGGGCACACTGATCGGCCCGGTGTGGGGCGCGATCCTGCTGACGCTGCTGCCCGAGTTGCTGCGCGACGTCGGCGACCTGCGGCTGGTCGTCTATGGCCTCGCCCTCACGCTGGTCGTGCTGTTCATGCCGGGCGGGCTGGTGCAGGCGGCGCGGCTGGTGCGGGCGAAACTCGGCCTTTTGCGCGAGACGGCGCCATGAGCGCGCTGTTTAGCGCGACCGGCCTGCACAAGAGCTTCGGCGGCGTGCGCGCGGTGCGCGACATTTCCTTCGACATCCCGGACGGCGCGGTGTTTGCGATCATCGGGCCGAATGGGGCCGGCAAATCGACACTTCTCAATCTGATGAGCGGCGTTTACCAGCCGGATGCGGGCGCGCTGACGTTCAACGGCACGGACCTCTCCGGCCTGCCCGCGCATCGCCGCGTGCGGCTCGGTATTGCGCGCACATTCCAGAAGATCCGGTTGTTCAAGCAGCTTTCCGTCCTCGACAACGTGGTTGCGGGTTTCCACACCCACCATGATATCCCCGTCTGGCAGTATCTCGTTCACGGCTCGGCGTTCCGGCACGACCACGCACGCTGCCGCGCGGACGCCATGGAGCTCCTGAGTTTCGTCGGGCTTGCGGCGCGGCGCGACACGGTCGCGGCCTCGCTCTCCTACGGCGAACAGAGGCTGCTCGAGTTCGCGCGCGCACTCGCGACCAAGCCGCGCCTCTTGCTGATCGACGAGCCCGCCGCGGGACTGAACGCCGCGGAGGTCGACAGCCTGCTCGACCGCATTCTGACCATGCGGCGCAGGGGCGTCACCGTCGTGGTCGTCGAACACAACATGGAACTGGTGATGAACGTCGCCGACCGTGTCCTCGTGATGGACTACGGTCAGCATCTGTTCGAGGGCGTGCCGGCGGACGTGCAGAAGAACGCCGCAGTCGTCTCGGCCTATCTCGGCGGAGAGCTGATGTGAGCGCGCTGCTTGCCGCCGATGGCCTTGAACTCGCCTATGGCGAGTTGGCGGTCTGCCGGAGCATTTCGATCGAGATCAGCGACGGCGAGATCGTCGCGCTGATCGGCGCAAACGGAGCCGGCAAGTCGACCACTCTGCGCGCGATCGCCGGCCTGCTGACGCCGCGCGCGGGATCGATCCGGTTTCGTGGCACGGATATCACGAGGCTGCCGGCGCATGAGCGCACGGCTCTCGGCATCGCACTCGTGCCGGAAGGGCGGCACGTCTTTCCGTTTCTCACCGTGCGCGAAAATCTGGAGCTTGGCGGCTTCAAGTACCGCCGGGACGGCGCCAAGGTCCGCGGCCTGATCGACCGGATTTTCGAGATGTTTCCGCGCCTGCGCGAGCGCAGCGGCCAGAACGCCGGCACGCTCTCCGGCGGTGAGCAGCAGATGCTCGTACTTGGACGCGCCATGATGTCGGAGCCGAAGCTGCTTTGCCTGGACGAACCCTCGCTCGGCCTCGCGCCGATTATCGTGCGCGACATCTTCCGCACCATCCGCACCATCAACGAGAGCGGCACCAGTGTGCTGCTGGTCGAGCAGAACGCGCGCTATGCGTTCGAGACCGCGAGCCGCGGCTATGTGCTGCAGACCGGCAGCATCATGATCAGCGGATCGTGCGCCGAGCTCGCCAGGGATGCGCGCGTGCGTGAGGCCTATCTGGGCCGCGCCGCGCGAGTGGAGACGTGAGATGGACGACCTTTATTCATTGCGTGGCAAGAACGCGGTGGTCACCGGCGCGGGCGCCGGGATCGGCCGCGCCGTCGCACTCGCGTTTGCGCGCGCGGGCGCGGACGTCGCCTGCGTCGACCTTGACGGTGCCGCCGCCGAGGCGACTGCGAGCGAGGCCGCGAAAAGCGGCCAGCGCGCCATCGCGGCCGCCTGCGATGTCGGCAGCGAGGCCGATGTCAAAGCAGCCGCCGACAAGGTGCTGAAGGAATTCAAGGCCGTTCACGTGCTGCTCAACGCCGCGGCCGGGCACGATCCGAACGGCACCGTGCTCGATCTTTCGCTCGCCGACTGGAATCGCGTGATGGCGGTCAACGTCGGCGGCGCATTCCTGATGAGCCGCGCGCTGCTGCCGTCCATGATCGCGGCCGGTGGCGGGAGCATCATCCATATCGCGTCGCAGCTCGGCAGCGTCGCGGCGCCCGCCCGCGCCGTCTATTGCACCAGCAAGGGTGCGCTCATCCAGCTCGCGAAGGCCATGGCGACGGACCACGCGGCACAGAACGTTCGCGTCAACACGCTCTCACCCGGCGCGGTCGAGACCGAGCGGCTGGTGAAACGCTTCGGTGATATGGAAACCGCCCGGCGCATTTCCGGCCCCAAGCATCTGCTCGGCCGGCTCGGCCAGGCGCACGAGATCGCCGCAGCCGCGGTGTTTCTCGCAAGCGACGCGTCGAGCTTCATGACCGGCTCCGACATGCTGGTCGACGGCGGATATAACGCGATCTAGTTCATCGTCCGAGGATCGAGCCCGCCATCGCGCGCGGGTCGCGTACTGGCCAAGTGCCCGCATCCGCTGCCGCGAATAGCTCCGAGAGATGCGCGTTGAACGCCGCGGGGTCCTCCAGATTGATGTTGTGGCCGGCATTCGGCATCACGACCAGCGCAGCGGTCGCGATATTCTTCTTCATCAGGATGCCGGGCTCGAGACACGGCCAATCCTCGTCGCCGGTCATGATCAGCGTCGGCGCCGTGATGGCCTTCATCTTGTCGACCAACTCGAACAGCGAGGGCCGCCGCTTCTGCACGCCGCGCATGGTCAGTACCGCGCCCTCGGTCGAATGCTCGGCGAACTGATCGGCGAATTCGCGCCAGCCGCGCGGATCGCGGTTCTGGTGCTGCACGCGCGTCGGTCCGAGCGCATAGGCCTCGGCTGCTTTCGCCATGGTCAA
>JAXDOA010000132.1:0-3203 GCA_034669125.1 Hyphomicrobiales bacterium | reverse complement strand
CCATGTAATCAGTAGCGGAGCCGTAATCGACCCTCCCAGCGCGCCAATCGCATTCTTGACAAAAGGGATTTGCCACCAAACGGCGGCGAAAACGATGAGGCTGTAAGCGGCTGACCTTAGGAAAGATCTGGCACTAAGAAGGGGTGTTCCGTAGAGACGGTCAAAAATCTCTATCGTCGCCGGTATTATGCCGATCTTGTCATAAGCCCAAGACCGAAGCCATTGCGATATGTCGTGTCTTGCTGCCGGCGACGCGCGTGCATCGGCAGCATGGAAAAACCCGTACGCAACGGCTGCACTTACCATCGGCGCATGAAAATCCAGGGACTTCAATAAATCCATCGACAACGGCATCCGCCTCCCCGCGAATCAGCGCCGTAGGATACTTTGAGTTGTCATGCGAATAGTAGACAGCTCGTGAACGCCACTCGATTCCTTACCTCAAAGCGAACGACCGCCTTCCGCCGCCGAGCGGCTCGTGCAAACATTGGGTCATGGTTAGCTCAACTTCTCGTCCTGACGTCCGCATGGCGGTCGATATCGGCGGCACCTTCACCGACATCGTGCTCGATCGCGGAACCGAACGGCTCACCCGCAAGGTGCTGACCACCGCGAAGCGCCCCGAGGAGGGCGTGCTCGACGGCGCGCGGCTCGTCCTCGCCGATGCCGGGCTGCATTTCTCCGACATCGACGTGTTCATTCACGGGACTACCTTGGCCACCAACGCAATCATCGAGCGGCGCGGCGCGCGCACCGCGCTGATCGCGACGGACGGCTTCCGCGACGTGCTCGATATCGCGAACGAGAGCCGCTACGACCAGTACGACCTGACCATCGAGAAACCGCAGCCGCTGGTGCCGCGTTCGCTGCGCTTCACCGTACCGGAGCGCGTCGACATCCATGGCAAGGTGCGGCTCGCGCTCGACGAGGCGGCGGTCGCCGAGCGCGTGCAGGCGCTGCGCGACAACGGCATCGAGGCGGTCGCGATCTGCTTCATGCATTCGTACGTGAACCCCGCGCATGAGGAACGCACCGCTGCGATCCTCAAGAAAGCGATGCCGGACTTGAGCATTACGCTCTCGTCGGAGGTGTGCCCGGAAATCCGCGAATACGAGCGCACCTCGACGGCGGTCGCGAACGCCTACGTGCAGCCGCTGATGGACGGGTATCTGGCGCGCATGGACGATGCGCTGCGCGTCGAGCAGTTCCGCGGCGCAATCTATCTGGTGACGTCCGGCGGCGGGCTGACGTCGATCGACACGGCGCGGCGCTTTCCGGTGCGACTGGTGGAGTCCGGTCCTGCCGGAGGCGCGATCTTCGCCGCGCAGGTGGCGGCGCGCGCGTCCGAGAAGAAGGTGCTGTCGTTCGACATGGGCGGCACGACGGCGAAAATCTGTCTCATTGAAAACTTCGAGCCGAATTCGGCGCGCGTCTACGAGGTGGACCGCGCGGCGCGATTTTTGAAAGGCTCCGGCCTGCCGCTGCGCATTCCGGTGATCGAGATGGTGGAGATCGGCGCGGGCGGCGGCTCGATCGCCAAGGTCGATGCATTGAAGCGCGTCACCGTCGGCCCGGAGAGCGCGGGCTCCGAGCCGGGGCCTGCCTGCTACCGGCGCGGCGGAATGCGGCCGACCGTGACCGATGCGGACGTGGCGCTCGGCCTGATCGACCCGGTGGCGTTCGCGGGCGGCAGCATCTCGCTCAATCCGGACCTGTCGCGCGCAGCACTCGCCACGGCGGTCGGCGATCCGCTGGGCTTGAGCCCTGAGACCGCGGCTTACGCGGTGCACGAGATGGTGTGCGAGAACATGGCGAGCGCGGCGCGCGTGCATGCGGTCGAGCGCGGCGAGGTCGTCAACGATCACACGCTGATCGCGTTCGGCGGTGCGGCGCCGTTGCACGCGGCGCGCGTTGCCGAGAAGCTTGGGCTCGCGCGCGTGCTGGTGCCGCCGAACGCGGGCGTCGGCTCGGCGGTCGGTTTTCTGGTCGCGCCGATCTCCTACGAGCTGGTGAAGAGCCGCCACATGCGGCTCGACGATTTCGATTTCGCCGGGGCGTCCGCGCTGCTCGCCGGGATGGCGCAGGATGCGCGCGCGCTGGTCGAGCCGGGCGCGCGCGGCGCGCCGGTGACCGAGCGGCGGCTCGCCTATATGCGTTATGTCGGGCAGGGGCACGAGATCACCGTGCCGCTCCCCGTTCGCGATCTGACGGCTGAGGATGCCGCGGCGTTGCGCGACACATTCGAGCGCGAATATTCGGTGCTGTTCCGCCGGCCGATCCCGGGCGCCGCAATAGAGGCGCTGAGCTGGTCGGTGCTGATTTCGACAGCAGCGCACCGGCCCGACGCCACGGCGCCCGCGGCGGAGCAGCGCGCGCCGTCCCCGGACGGAAGCCGCGCCTTCTTCGACGGCCGCGCCGGCAATACGATCGATGTGCCGACGTACAGCCGCGCGCGCCTGGAGGCGGGCGTGCGCGTGCCGGGGCCGGCGATCATCGCCGAGGACGAGACCTCGACCTTCGTCACCGCGAGCTTCGACGCGCGCATCGATGCCGCCGGGTGTATCGTGATGGAGCGGAGGGGGTGATGAGCACTGTGCGAGCGGCACGCTCGGACACCCTCCCCTGGAGGGGGAGGGTCGCCGGCGAAGCCGGCGGGGGGGGGTGCTGGCGACAGAGCGCCGTACCATCGAGAGCTTCCGGCGCGCGACAGCGCGGCGTCTGCGTGCGAACAGCACGGCCGCCGAAGTGCTGCTGTGGCGCGAACTGCGCAAGTTCGAAACCAAGGGAACGCATTTTCGCCGACAGGTGCCGATCGGTCCATACGTCGCGGACTTTGCCTGCATGGCATCGCGGCTCGTTATCGAAGTGGATGGATCGCAGCACGGCGAAGAGCCAAACAGGTCGCGCGATGAGAAGCGCAGCCGCTGGCTGGAGTCAGAGGGCTATCGCGTGCTCCGGTTCTGGAACGACGACATCTCGCGAAATCCGACTGGCGGTCTCGAGGTAATCTATGCGGCGCTCTACGGCAGCCGCCACACCGAACCCAAAGTGATCAAGCATCGCCGCAAGCGCGGCGTCACCCCACCCCGGCGCGCTCTGCGCCATAGCCGATCCTTCGGATCGGCGTCCGACGTGAAGAACGGCGGCCGAAGGCCGCCTATGCCTCCCCCTCCAGGGGAGGGTGGCACCGCGTTCGCGGCACG
>JAXDOA010000131.1:0-6098 GCA_034669125.1 Hyphomicrobiales bacterium | reverse complement strand
AAGGCAGAAATAAGTTTGAAAAGTCGTACCAAGTGGCCGCCGTAAATTGCCTGATCGCGGGACCAGTGTTTTGTGGCGGCCGGCAATATGCTTGCTGCTACACAGACGAACGATCCCGTCTCCTTTAGGAGTTCGACACTCAGTGCATTGAACTGATCTTCTGATGTGTATGCAGCGATAGCGTCGACTTCGACACTTACGGCGTCGATATCATTTAGGTTATCTACAAAGCTGTCAGTCACGACGTGGTAGACCTAGATACCTAGCTTTTTTTCTCACTCACCTGCTTCAACTGCGCCAGCCCCCGCTCGAAATCCGGCCCGAGCATCTTTTCCATGCTCATGACGAGGCACATCGCCTTGCCGATGAAGGTGTGCGTCCCGCTCATGGTCCAGATCACGCTGGTCTGATCGCCGATCTGCGAGAACACGAAATCCGAATGGCTCGTCCCCTCGAACGGCTTGACGAAATCCGTGCGCGTCGCGACGCGCTCGTTCGGCTTGCTCTCCGTGATGGTCATCGTGCCGGCGCCGACCTTGTCGTTGCCGGACCATTGGAACGTCGCGCCGGGCCCCGACGGCGGGCCTGAGAACGTCACCGTGGCGGCGGGATCGACTTTCGCCCAGGGCGACCAGTCGTCCCATTTGCGCAGATCGTTCACCTGCGCGAACACCGCGGCCGCCGGCGCCGCGATCACGGTCGAGCGCGTCAGGCGGTAGTCGTCGGGCTGAAACCACACCACGACCGCTGCCGCGCCGAGCAGCAGCACGACGCCGACAGCCAGTCTTTTCAGGAAGCGCATCGCGGGTCCGTTCTCCGTCATGCCCCGTCTTCCTTGCTCCTAGCAGCGAAAGCAAGACGTGGATGGCCTGGCACGTGGGCGCTACGCCCGGCCACGACGAGGAGCGGACGGGGATATCTCCGCCATATATTCGTCCTAATTTAGGACTATTAGCAAAGTTATCCTCGCCAAATCAAGGGTGTCTGCAGACGTCAGTAGATACGGAGAGGATGCGGTGGCCGGACGATCGGGGTGCAAAGACCCCATTCCGGCAGCCGAAGCTGCACGGTCCCGATGCGCTCGCTGGCGCGTCACTTGGGACCCACTGTGGCAGTGCCGTACGGCGGTTACCGTCCGCCAGGCGCCGTCGATGGTCCCCCAGCGGTGGTGAGGCTTCCGCGCCCGAAAGGGAAGGGAGCCTGAAAAGTAACGGCCACCGGGGGTCGCGCAGCATAAGGCTCAAACACCGCGCGCGGGACGCCGGAGAAATGGCGGACTTGCGGAGTTACCGAAGGCGCCTGATTGCCGCGAGGCGATCAGGCCCGCGGGTCCGTCAGGACCCCGGCGTCCCGCGCGCCCTTGATCTTTTCAAGGACGCGCTCGGCCTCACACCTCGGGCGCAAACGCGCCGCGAGAATGCGGGCGGCTGCCCGGGATTGCGGCTGACGAATGGAACTCGGCTTCTCACCCCGCGTTGTTCGAGGGTCCGCCGCCAGCGAGTATCAGATGAACGAGCATGTACCGCGGCCGGATTCGTCCGAGCACAGTCTCTTCGGCCTCCGGCTGACCGACGCGCAGCCGCTGTCCGGCATTCCGGCGGCGTGGCGGCTTGGTGCGATTTTCTCCACGCTGCTGATGGGCGGGATCGCGCTGATCGCTGGGCTCTATTTCGGCCGCCCGGTCCTGCTGCCGGTGGTGGCGGCGCTGATCATCGGCATCACGCTCAGCCCGGCGGTCGAATTCGGTGCACGCTACAGGATCCCGTCAGCGGTCTCGGCCATCGGCGCCGTGGTGCTGCTGGTGGGTATCATCGGGGCGTTGCTGACCTTCTTCGCCGCGCCCTTGAGCGAATGGATCGCACGCGCGCCGGAAATCGGTGCAGCCGTGAAGGCGAAGCTGCGCGTACTCGATTATCCGCTTGCGGTGCTGCACGACATCAAGGCCGCCATCATGCCGACGGCCGCGAACGGGCCCACGGTCGCGGTCGAGTCGAGCCCGGCCGAGCTGGTCGGCGCGGTCGTCGGCGCCGTCACGCCCGCGGTGGGTCAGTTCGTGGTGTTCTTCGGCACAATGATCTTTTTCCTCATCAGCAATATCCAACTGCGGAGGAAGCTGATCGTTGCCTTCGGCACCCGCGACGCGCGCTTACGCGTGATGCGCATCTGGAACGACATCGAAGACAATCTGGTCGGATATGTCGGCTTGGTGACGATGATCAATCTCGCGCTCGGCTCGATCACCATGGTGATGCTGTACCTCATCGGCTTCCCGAACCCGGTCACGTTCGGCCTGATCACGATGGGGCTGAATTATATACCCTATCTAGGCCCGGCCATCGTGGCGGCGGTGCTGTTCGGCGTCGGGCTGGTCGCGATGCCGACGCTCTATCAGGCGGCACTCGCCCCGGCGCTGTTCGTCGCAATTGCGACGGTCGAGGGTCATTTCATTACGCCAAGCCTTGTCGGCCGGCGCCTGACGCTGAGCCCGTTTCTGGTGTTTCTCGCGCTGGTGTTCTGGACCTGGCTGTGGGGCCCGATCGGCGCATTCCTGGCGGTCCCGCTGTTGATCGTATCGATCGTGATCCTCGGACATTTGCTGCCGCCCGACGAGATGAACTTGCCAGGCTGAGCGGCACAACGGCTGGAATGGAACTTTTCGGGCGCGGGGACGTTCTCGGCCGGAACAGGGAGGCTCTTCATGGCCAGCGCCACACCCGGATCACCCTACAAGGCGAGCGCCACCAATGGCACGACGCCGGCCGATGTCGAGAAACAGCTTGAAACGATCCGCGACGACATCACCGAATTGACTCAACAGGTGGCTGATCTGATCAGCCAAGCAAAGGACGACGCAATGGCTCAGGTAAAAGGACAGGCGCGTCGCGCCAAGGCGCAGGCCGATTCGATGCTGTCGGACGCCAAGGAGAGCGGCCGCGAGGCGGTCGACGCGTTCCGCGACGTGGCCGACACGTTCGGCGACGCGGTCGACGATTCGCTCAAGCGGCGGCCCTACGCCACGCTCGCGATGGTCGCCGGCATCGGCTTTCTGTTCGGCGCCGCCTGGCGGCGCTAGGCGCCCATAGGGGGCGGGCCCGTGTTCGATCGTCTGGCATCCAGCCTCAAGGTCGAGGCGCAATCGCTGGTGACCACGCTCATTTGCGGGGTCGTCGCCGGCATGTCCGGCGTCGTGGCGGTTCTGTTCATCGGCATTGCGATCTTCATCTGGGCATCGGAGCGCTATGGCGCGCTGACGGCCTGCCTCGCGATGGCGGGGTTCTTCCTTGCGGTGGCGCTGATCGCGATCGCGGCTCTGTTCTATGCGCGTAGCGAGGCGCACAAGCGCGCGGCCAAACGCGCCGAGGAAGAACGGCGCGAGCGCGAGGAGGAGGCCAAGAAGGCGCCTCCCATCTGGGCGGACCCGTCGCTGCTGCCGAAGCTCCTTCCGATGCTGCTGCCGGTCCTGCTCAAGGCCGGGCAAGTGGGGTTGCGGCATCGCGGATTGTTGCTGGCGGCGCTCAGCTCGGCAATCGTCGGCTGGGGTCTGCTGCGCGAGCGGAGCGCGCCGGTGGATGACGAGATGCCGGCCGCGGAGCAACCGGCGGAGTAATCAGCAAACCGTGTTGTAGCGCTCGATGCAGGTTTTGAGCACCTCGTCGCCCGGCCGCTTCCACCAGTTTTCGGCGGAAAAAATCTCCACCTCCTGATGGCCGTGGAAGCCCGCCGCCTCGACCATGCGGCGCAGGCCCGGCAGGTCGATCACGCCGTCCCCCATCATGCCGCGATCGAGCAGCATGTCCTTCGTCGGCACCAGCCAGTCGCAGATGTGATGCGCGAGGATGCGCGCGCCGGCGCGGGAGACCTGAGCGGCAAGGTTCGGGTCCCACCACAGATGATAGGCATCGACCGCGACGCCGACGCCGTCACCGAGCGCATCGCAGAGATCGAGCGCTTCCGAGAGCAGCGAAATGCAGGCGCGGTCCGCCGCATACATCGGGTGCAGAGGCTCGATGGCAAGCGGCACCTTCGCGGCGCGCGCATGCGGCAGGATCGCCGCCATGCCGTCGGCGAACATTCCTCGCGCCGCCTTGATGTCGCGCGAGCCCTTCGGCAGCGCGCCGCCGATCAGGATGATGCAGTCGGCGCCGATCGCGGCCGCCTCGTCGATCATTTTCAGATTGTCGTCGATCGCCGCCTGCCGTCCCGCCGCATCGGCCGCCGGAAACAGCCCGCCGCGGCAATAGCCGGTCACCGTCATGCCGTTCGACTTGATGATGCGCGCCGCCTCATCGACGCCGATGCTCTGCACATGATCGCGCCACGGCGAAATGGCCGTGATGCCATGACGGAGGCACGCCTCGACCGCGCCCTTGAGGTCGAACTGCTGGCGCACGGTTCCGAGATTGATCGACAGTCCTTCGGTCTTCATGCGTCAGTCCTTGGCGAGACGGTCACCGTGGTGAAATCCGGCATCGGGCCGACACCCAGCCCGGGCGTGTCGAGCGACCCAAGCGCGATCGCGCCGTCGCGGATCGTCACGCGCACAGTGCCGCCCGCGTGATGGTACAAATCCGGATGCGCAGCGAGGAACGCATCCTGCTCTGCTTTGGGCACGCCGCTCATGCCGTCGACATAGTGATGTCCGTTGCGCTCGACATGCGTTGCGCCGATCAGCGTCGCGAGCGCGAGATCCTGCTGCACGGCAACGCCGGCCTGCGTGGTCAGATCCTCGGCCGACATGAAATAGCGGCCCGATCCTTCCGCATTCCATTTTTCGATGCGCGCGCGGTTGATCAACGCGCGATAGAAGCCCTTGCAGGATTTCGACGAGATGCCGCGATAGCCAAGCGCGCGCGCTTGCGGGAATACGCCGACGTCGGCATCCGACTCGTCGATCTCGATCGGAATTTCGTCAGACAATGATTTTACCGAGGCCGACAGCGCACGGTCGCGCGCAATCGGTTGTTCGATGAAGATGATGGACGATTTCAGCCGCGCAAGGCGCGACTCCTCGCCGATGCGCCGCCACAGCGCGGTCACTTCATCGATATCGCGATACTGTTCGTTGCCGTCGAGCGTCGCCTGGTAGGGCTGACCGCGGTCGACGACGGCGGCGATTGCGCACAGGCGATCGATATCGGAATCGATCTTTCCCGCCACCTTGAGCTTGTAGTAGCCGTGGCCGTACGTCGCGACGACTTCGTCCAGGCTTTCGGGCAGCCCGTCGTCGATCCGTTTTCCCTCCGTTTCGCTGCGCGTGAGCGCATCGACGAGGCCGACGGTGTGGCGCGCGTGGATCGACGGGGCAGGTTTGAGACCGCTGAGAAACCCGTCGAAATCGAAGCCTTTGAGATCGGGCGCGGTCACGGCGGAGAGCCCGACTATGTTCTCGCGCGCCAGTTTGAAGACGGAGGCACCCTCGATGCGTCCGAGCGCATCGATGATCGCACGGTCGATCAACGCGAGACCGAAGGACGCCACCAATCCGTTCAGTCCGGCGGCCGCGCAAGCCTCGTGATGCGTGCGATCGACTTCGGCGGAAAGGCCGAAGGCGGTATCGGTGCCGGCCGCCATCAGACTTTGGCGGGCGAGCGCGACGGAGCGGCGGAGCTGATCGAAGTTCTGTTCGTTCGAAAGCTCCGGCGACTTGTCGAACCATTTCGGCGCCAGCAGTTCGGCCGAGATGCCTTCGCCCTCGCGGCCGTTCGCGATGCTGATCCAGACGCGCACGAAAAGCTGCGGCGCCTGCGTGAGCGTGGCGTTGCCGAAGCGGAACGGCAGGCGCAGTGTGACGGGCCGCTCAAAGAATTCCGCTTCGACCAACCGGAGCTTAGGTGCGCTCATTGAAGGGCTTCCATGACGCCCCGGATATAACCGATCTGGCGCGCCGCGCAGGTCGGGCCGTCGGGCTGATAGATGAATGGCTCGATCGAGGCATCGCCCTTGTAGCTGCAGTCCCGCAGCGCGGCGATGATCGGACCGAACGCGAGATCGCCTTCGCCCGGGCCCCGCCGGTTCGGATCGTTGAAGTGCATGTGCGCGATCAGGCCGCTCGGCAGCCAGCGCCTTATCAGCGCGTCGACCGGCTCGGCTTCGGCTTG
>JAXDOA010000130.1:0-5597 GCA_034669125.1 Hyphomicrobiales bacterium | reverse complement strand
CCTGGCTTCGACACAAACCAAGACATGGAACTCGGCACGTCAAACAGCAAGAAGCCCGGCGAACGAGCCGGGCTTCCACACTTGTTTCGCGATGTTTGGAGTTACGCGGCGGCGCGCCACTGCTCCTTGGCGTCCTTTGACGCCTTCTTCAGGTGCACATGCGCATCCACGTGATCCACCCAGTCGAGCGGAATGAAGTGATGCTGGCCGGATTTGTCCGACCCCTTGGACAGCTTGATTTCGCTTCCCTGGACATGATCCACGATTCCGATCTTGGCGCCATCGGAGCCAATGACCTCCATGTGTTCCTTGATATTGTCGTTCATCGCGTTCTCCTTCTCGCTAACGATATAGCTGTTAACGGGAAGAGCACCCTGATCGTTCCACGGTGCATTGACCGCGAGTTCCCGCAAGCTCTACCATCCGAAATCAACCACAACATCGGGGGGAACGAAATGCGCCTGACACTCCAGCTTCTGCTGGCCATGACATTGTTGCCTGCAGCCATGACGCAGATGGCGGGCGCACAAGGAGCGGCCGGCCCGATCCATGTCGCGACCTATGTCGAGGTCGCCGTGGCCTCCGAGAAGGACGGCGCCAAGCTGCTCAGGCAATATCGCGAGGCGGCCCGCAAGGAGAACGGCAACATGCGCGCCGAGGTCGCGCAGGAGATCGGGCGCGCCAACCGTTTCGTGGTGCTGGAAATCTGGAAGGATCAGGCTGCGTTCGAGGCGCATGGAAAATCGACCGGGACCGGCACGTTCCGCGACAAGCTCAAGGCGATCCAGGACGCCCCCTATGACGAGCGCATCCACAATTCACTCAATATCGGGCCGAACGATCCGGTCACCGCAAAGCGCGCCGTATTCGTTGCGAGCCACGTCGACGTGCCGCCGCCGCGCAAGGACGAACTGATCGCGGCGCTCAATCCGCTGGCCGACGCGAGCCGCAAGGGCGACGGCAACGTCCGGTTCGAGGTGGTGCAGCAGACCAGCCGGCCGAACCATTTCACCGTCATCGAGGCGTGGAAGGATCACAAAGCTTACGACGCGCGTGGATCGGCAGGGGCGCAACGCGCATTCCGCGACAAGCTCGGCCCAATGCTCGGCGCGCTTTACGACGAGCGGATCTATCGCGCAGTCGACTAGTGTGGCGGTTCAGAAGTCCGCATCATTCTCGCAGCGAGTCCGCAATGCGGACTTCTGAACCAAAGCCACACTAGATCAATAGATTGCTAGTGTCCTTTCGATTCCGAAGTTCACATGGAGCCTGCCGCACGTTGTGGCGAACTTCGGAATCGGGACACTAGGGGAAAAGAGGCGAAGGCGGGCGCGATCAGCGCCCGTATTTCTCCAGCACCGCGAGACAGGGCGGGCTGAGTTCGCGGCGCCGTGCCTGGAAGCAGCGCAGCGTCGCGTCATCATTGTCGATCACGTCCTTGCACAGGCGCACCGCATCCGGCCGGCAATTGCGCTGGTCTTCCGGCGTGCCGCGCGGCGTCAGGAATGGCGGCAGCGGGAGCGGCGGATTGGTGCTTCCCGGGAGCTGTGCCTGGCTCGGCGTGATCGATGACGCCATCAGGATTGCGAGCAGCACGAGCGAGCGGGCCATATTTCCCCCGGTGTGAGGCCAAGCCAAGCGTTTGGCCCGGCCTTGTCGCCCGTCTCTATGGAAAAGTCATGGCCGGCTTGTGGCCGTTCGATCGATTCAGGCCGCCGCCGACCCGGCGAGGTTGCGCGCCTGCGCGCCCTTCCAGGAGGTGAACTTGTCCTCCATCTCGACATGCAGGCGCATCAGCCATTTTTCGGCTTCGCGCGCGCGCGCCTCGGCTTCGACCGCCCGCGCCTCGAGATCGCGGTTGCGGTCTTCCATCGTCTTGAGTTGCTCCAGCGCGCGCACCAGCAGCGTCTCGATCCGGTTTTCCGTCGCCGAAAGCGTGTCGGCCACCTGGCTCACAAGATCCAGCGCCGCCTGACCTTTGCGCGTCAACTCGCCGTCCCGCACGACCGAATTCGCCTGTGGCTGCTCGCCGCGCCCGATGCGCAGGATGTTCTCGGCGCCGGCCAGACTGCTTCGCGACCGCGTGGACTGACGAAACTGTTCCATCTGAGTTCTCCAGGAGAATCGAGCCGCAGGCGACCTGCTTTCACCCCCCAGCGTGCAAAAACATGGTTAACAAACGGTGCATTTCGGCCCGAATGGGAACTCGCTCTTTCCGATATGCGTGGCGCGAAGGGTGTTTTTCCCAACCAAGAAGGGCGAAGCGTCTCCGAACGGGCTATACGGGGCGCCCAACAACGTCCGCAAAGCCCAACCCGTGCTCCCTGCCACGCTCCCCTTCGTGTTCGCGATTCTCTGGGCCTCGTCCTACGTGGCGGCCAAGGTCGGGCTCGCCGACATCACACCCTACGCCTTCGTGGCGGTGCGCCTGACGATCGCCGCGGCGGCGGCGATCGTGATTGTGCTGGCGCTCAAGCGCCCCTGGGGACCGGTCAGGCGCCGCTGGCCGCATCTGCTGATCGGCGGCGCGCTGGTGCACGGGCTTGCGCTCGCGACCGCGCACGCCGCGCTGGTGAGCGTCGCCGCGACCCCGACCGCGCTGGTGCACGCCTTCCATCCGATCCTTACCGCCGCGCTCGGCGTGGCGGTGCTGGGCGAGAAATTCCGCTGGTGGCAATGGCTCGGCTTCGCTCTCGGACTTGCCGGCGTGGTGCTCGGTGTGCCGCACGATGTCGATTTCAGCGTGATGATGCTGCTCGGCTTGAGCCTGTTCGGGCTGTCCGGAGGCACGCTCTATCTGAAGAAATTCGCCGCCGACGTTCCCCCGTTCGAAGCGACTGCCGTGCAGTTGGTCGGCGGTGCGTTGCTCGCCGTCGCGCTCACGGTGTTGTTCGAGACGCCGCACGTGCGCCTGACTCCCGGCCTGATCGCCGCGATGACCTGGAACGTGCTGTTCATGTCGATCGGCGGCATGGTGATCTACAATCTGATGATGGACCGCTACGGCGCCGCCAAGGCCGCGTCGGGCTTCTTCATCGTGCCCGGCGCATCCGCGATGATCGCATGGCTGCTGATCGACGAGCACTTGAAGCCGATCGCTTTGATCGGCCTTGCGGCCGCGACCGCGGGCGTCGCGCTGGTGTGGTGGCGGCCGCGGCGATTGACGGAGCGCAAGGCCTAATGCGCGGGTTGCTCTTTCACCCGGCTGACAAGCTGGGTCGGATTGACGAAGCGCAGCGCGATCAAGAGCCAGACCAGCGTCGCCGCCATGTAGACCATGGCCATCGCGTCGACGGATTGCGGCGCGCGCACCCCGGCGGCAAACACCGCGTAGTAGAGCGCCACCACCAGCGTCTGCGAGTCGGGCCCGGCGGTGAGGAAGGTCAGTTCGAACATCGCAATGGTGCGGACCAGCACCAGCAGCGACGCGGCGAGAATCCCCGGCATCAGCAACGGGATCAGCACATGCCAGAAGATGCGCAGCGTGTTGGCGCCGAACACGCGCGCGGCGGACTCGAGCGTCGGATCGATCTGCTCGATGAACGGCGTCATTACCAGAATGACGAACGGCAGCGCCGGGACCAAATTCGACAGAATGACGCCCGACAGCGTCCCGCCGAGATGGGCCTGATACATCACGGTCGCCATCGGAATGCCGTAAGTGATCGGCGGGATGATCAGCGGCAGGATGAACAGCAGCGTGACAAGCTGCTTGCCGCGGAATTGCCGCCGCGCAAGCGCGTAAGCGGCCGGCACGCCAATGACGATCGACAGCACGACGACGATCAGCACCACCTCGGCGGTGACCCACAGCACGTCGCCGAGCTGGAATTCCTTCCACGCCGCCACATACCATTGGGTCGTGTAGCCCTCCGGCAGCCAGGTGCCGAGCCAGCGGCGGCCGAACGAGTTGGTCGCGACCGCCGCCACCATCAGGCCGATGTTGACGATGAAGAACGCCATCAGGCCGAGCAGCAGGCCGCTCCAGACTTGATAGAACCAATGGCGGCGTTCCGAGGGTGCGGTCATCCCTTTCCTCCGCCGACCGGTCCGCGATAAAGGCCGCGCCGCAGTCCGAGAACCGCGACCACCACGATGAGCTGCGCGAAGCCCATGATCATCGCGACGGCGGACGCCATCGAATAGTCGTACTGCTCGAACGCGGCCTCATAGGCCGCGAGCGAGATCACGCGCGTCGGCCCCGAAGGCGCCCCCACCAGCACCGCAGAGGGAAAGACCGAGAACGCCTGCACGAAGGCGAGGCAGAACGTGATCGCGAGCCCAGGTGCCAGCAGCGGCAGATAGATGTGCCGGAACTGATCCCACGGTCCCGCGCCCAACGTGGCGGCGGCGCGCGCGAGCGTCGGATCGATGCCGGTCACGTAGGAGAGCATGAGCAGGAAGGCGAACGGAAAGCCCGAGATCACCAGCGAGAGCACGACGCCGGCGAAATTGTGCGTGAGGCGAATGGGGCCGTCATAAATGTGCAGCAGTTGCAGGACCTGCGACAGCCATCCGCGCGGCCCGAAATAGGTCAGCATGCCCTCGGCGATCAGCACCGTGCCGAGCGTGATCGGGATGACCAGCAGCGTGGTTATCCAGCGCTGATAGCGGGTCTTGCGCCGGAGCTGGAACGCGATCGGCAACGCCAGCCCGACGTTGAGGATCGTGACCGGCAACGAGAGTTGGAACGTGATGATCAGCGTGCGCCACAGATGCTCGTCAGAGAAGAACTTCTGATAGTTCGCGAGCCAGTTGCCTTCGACCGGCTGGAACGACAGCACGAAGCCGTAGCCGAACGGATAGATGAAGAAGAGAAGCAGGAACACGACGGCGGGCGCGACCAGCAGCAGCCCGGTGTCCACCCGCAGGCGCGCTGCAACGGCGCTCATGCGGTTTCCGCCGGATAGACCAGCACCCGCTGCGGCGAAATCGTCAGGCGGACCTGATCGCCCATCTTGACGCGCTCGCCGGTGCGGACATGGAGCAGCACATTGTCGCCGGCGCGCACGTCGATCAGCGACTCATGGCCGCCGTACTCGACGCTCTCCACGCGGCCATCGATGCCGTTCGGCCCGGCTCCGACGGAAATATCCTCCGGCCGGATCGCGACGCTGACATGCGGGCCGGCGATCTCCTGTTTGGCCGTCCCCTCAAGCCCGAGCCCCGAACCTTCCAGCGTCAACCGGTCGCCATTGCGTGCGCCGACATTGAGCGCGATCACATTGCGGTAACCCATGAAGCGCGCGACATGCAGGTTCGCGGGCTGCGCGTAGATGTCCTCGGGTCCCGCGACCTGCTGCACCAGCCCATCCTTCATCACCACAATGCGGTCGGCGAGCGAGAGCGCCTCTTCCTGGTCGTGCGTGACGTAGATGGTAGTGCGATCGAGCTCGCGGTGAATGCGGCGGATCTCGGCGCGCATTTCCAGCCGCAGCTTGGCGTCGAGGTTCGACAGCGGCTCATCCATCAGCACCAGCGGCGGCTCGATCACGATGGCCCGCGCGATCGCCACCCGCTGCTGCTGGCCGCCGCTGAGCTGGCCCGGCAGCTTCTCCTCCTGGCCCTGCAGCCGCACCAGCGCGATCGCCTCGTCG
>JAXDOA010000129.1:0-4764 GCA_034669125.1 Hyphomicrobiales bacterium | reverse complement strand
TCTACATCCTGCTGCCGATCTGCATCGTGTACGCGCTGTTTCTCGTCTGGCAGGGCATGCCGCAAACGCTCGGGCCCTATGTCGAGGCAACGACGCTGGAAGGCGCCAAGCAGACGATCGCGGTCGGCCCGGTGGCGTCGCAGGTCGCCATCAAGATGCTCGGCACCAACGGCGGCGGCTTCTTCAACGCCAACGCGGCGCATCCGTTCGAGAACCCGACCGCGTTATCGAACTTCGTGCAGATGATCTCGATCTTTGCACTCGGCGCCGCACTCACCAACGTGTTCGGCCGCATGGTCGGCAACGAGCGGCAGGGCTGGGCGATCCTCGCCGTCATGGGTGTCCTGTTCATCGCCGGCGTTACGGTCTGTTACTGGGCCGAAGCGCACGGCAACGACGCGCTGACCGCAATGGGCCTGACCGGCGGCAACATGGAAGGCAAGGAGGTGCGCTTCGGCATCGTCGCCTCCGCGCTGTTCGCGGTCGTCACCACGGCCGCCTCGTGCGGCGCCGTTAACGCCATGCATGACTCGTTCACGGCGCTTGGCGGCATGATCCCGCTGATCAACATCCAGCTCGGCGAAGTGATCATCGGCGGCGTCGGTGCCGGCATGTACGGGATGCTGCTGTTCGTCATCATCTCGATCTTCGTCGCCGGCCTGATGGTCGGGCGCACGCCGGAGTACGTCGGCAAGAAGATCGAGTCGAAGGAAGTGAAGATGGCAATGCTCGCCATCCTGATCCTGCCGCTGATGTATCTCGGCTGGACCGCGGTCGCGGTGGTTTACCCGCCTGCCGTCGCCTCGATGGCCAACCCGGGTCCGCACGGCTTCACCGAGGTGCTCTACGCCTACACCTCGCAAACCGGCAACAACGGCTCCGCCTTCGGCGGCCTCACCGGCAATACCCTGTTCTACAACGTCACCGGCGCCGTCGCGATGTTCATCGGCCGCTTCTGGATGATCATCCCGGCGATGGCGATTGCCGGCTCGCTCGCGGAAAAGAAATCCGTTCCGCCTTCCGCTGGCACGTTCCCGACCACGGGCGGCCTGTTCGTCGGCCTCGTCGTCGGCGTGATCCTGATCGTCGGCGGCCTCACCTTCTTCCCGGCGCTCGCGCTCGGACCCATCGTCGAACATCTCGCGATGTCCGCAGGCACGCTGTTCGCGGCGAATTGAACCGGAGTCACGTCCATGGAGACCTCAAATATCCGCAAGGGAACGCCGGCGTCTGCCCTGTTCGATCCCAGGATCGTATGGCCGGCAATCGGCTCGTCGTTCGTGAAGCTCGATCCGCGAACGCTGTTCAAGAACCCGGTGATGTTCGTGCTCGAGATCGTCACCGTCCTGACCACGATCATCCTGATCCGCGACCTCGCGACCGGCGGCTCGAATATCGGCTTCGAATTCCAGATCATTGTGTGGCTGTGGATCACGATCCTGTTCGCCAACTTCTCCGAGGCCGTGGCCGAGGGCCGCGGCAAGGCGCAGGCCGCGGCGCTCCGGCAAACCCGCACGTCGACGCAGGCGAAGCGTCTGACCGGGTCGGCCGGCAAGGAATACAAGCTGGTGCCGGGCACCAGCCTCAAGGTCGGCGATGTCGTTCTGGTGGAAGCCGGCGACATGATCCCCTCGGACGGCGAGATCGTCGAAGGTATCGCGTCGGTCAACGAGGCTGCCATCACGGGCGAGTCCGCGCCGGTGATCCGCGAGTCGGGCGGCGATCGTTCGGCGGTGACGGGCGGCACGCAGGTGCTGTCCGACTGGATCCGCGTGCGCATCACGGCCGCGCCGGGTTCGACCTTCATCGATCGCATGATCAAGCTGGTCGAGGGCGCCGAGCGGCAGAAGACGCCGAACGAGATCGCGCTCAATATCCTGCTGATCGGACTGACGATCATTTTCGTCTTCGCCTCCGCGACCATCCCGAGCTACGTCGCCTATTCGGGCGGTGCGGTCTCGGTCGTCATTCTGGTGGCGCTGTTCGTCACGCTGATCCCGACCACCATCGGCGCGCTGCTGTCCGCGATCGGTATCGCCGGCATGGACCGCCTCGTCCGCTTCAACGTCCTGGCGACGTCCGGTCGTGCGGTCGAAGCGGCGGGCGACGTCGACACGCTGCTTCTCGACAAGACCGGCACGATCACGCTCGGCAACCGCCAGGCGACCGAGTTCAAGCCGGTGCGCGGCGTGACCGAGCAGGAGCTGGCGGATGCGGCGCAGCTTGCCTCGCTCGCCGACGAGACGCCGGAAGGCCGCTCGATCGTCGTGCTCGCCAAGGAGAAATACGCCATCCGCGGACGCGACCTCGCGGAGTTGCGCGGCAACTTCATCCCGTTCACGGCGCAAAGCCGGATGAGCGGCATGGAAGTCGGCAATTCGTGGGTGCGCAAGGGTGCGGTGGATTCCATCCTCGGCTTCCTGAATGCGTCGGACACGGTGGTGGTCTCATCAGGTGCCGTCCGGGCGCTACAGCCGGCGGTGACGATCGAGGCCGCCGAGATCAACGCCATTGCGGACGCGGTCGCGAAGTCCGGCGGCACACCGCTCGCGGTCGCCAAGGACGGCCGGCTGCTCGGCGTCATTCACCTGAAAGACATCGTCAAGGGCGGCATCCGCGAGCGTTTCGCCGAACTGCGCCGCATGGGCATCCGTACCGTGATGATCACGGGCGACAATCCGACCACGGCAGCCGCCATCGCGGCCGAAGCCGGCGTCGATGATTTCCTTGCTCAAGCGACGCCCGAGGACAAGCTCAAGCTGATCCGCGACGAGCAGGCCAAAGGCAAGCTGGTTGCGATGTGCGGTGACGGCACCAACGATGCGCCCGCGCTCGCGCAGGCCGACGTCGGCGTCGCGATGAATACCGGTACGCAAGCCGCGCGCGAGGCCGGCAACATGGTGGACCTCGACTCCAACCCGACCAAGCTGATCGAGGTGGTCGAGATCGGCAAGCAGCTCCTGATGACGCGCGGCGCGCTCACGACGTTCTCGATCGCCAACGACGTGGCAAAATATTTTGCCATCATCCCGGCGATGTTCCTGGCGTTCTATCCGCAGCTCGGGGCGCTCAACATCATGGGTCTGTCGACCCCGCAGAGCGCGATCCTCTCGGCGATCATCTTCAACGCGCTGATCATCGTGGCGCTCATTCCGCTCGCGCTGAAGGGCGTTGCCTACCGCCCGATCGGCGCCGGCCCGCTGCTGCGCCGCAATCTGCTGATCTACGGCCTCGGCGGCATCGTCATTCCGTTCGTCGGCATCAAGGCGATCGACCTCATCGTTACCACCTTGCGCCTGGCTTAAGGAGACTGCGTCATGTTGAAGGAAATCCGCCCCGCCATCGTGCTGCTCGTCGTGCTGACGGCGATCACGGGCCTCGTCTACCCGCTGGCGATCACCGGCATCGCCGGCACGATCTTCCCGTATCAGGCGCAGGGCAGTCTGATTGAGAAAGACGGCAAGGTCGTCGGCTCGGCGCTGATCGGACAGGTCTTCGCCGACGACAAGTATTTTCACGGCCGGCCGTCCGCGACAGTCACGCCCGATCCGAAGGATCCGACCAAGAACATCGATGCGCCCTACAACGCGGCGAACTCGGGCGGCTCGAACCTCGGTCCGACCAACAAGGCGCTGATCGAGCGCGTCAAGGGCGAGGTCGACAAGCTCAAAGAGGAGAACGCCTCCGCGCCCGTTCCGATCGAACTCGTGACCACGACCGGCAGCGGCCTCGACCCGCACATCTCCCCGGCAGGCGCCCTTTTCCAGGTGCCGCGCGTCGCAAAGGCGCGTAACATGCCGGAAGATCGCGTGCGTCAGCTGGTCAACGACAACATCGAGGGCCGCTTGCTCGGGTTGCTCGGCGAACCGCGCGTGAACGTGCTGGCGCTCAATCTGGCGCTGGACAAGGCCGCGAGCCGATAGCTTCGCGGGCCCCAGGACCGCGGGCCTTGATGTCGAATGGCAGATCAGCGACGCGATACCGACCAGCGGCCTTCACCGGAAGCCTTGCTCGAAGCGGCGCGGCGCGAAGAGGGGCGCGTTGGCAAGCTCAAGATATTCGTGGGTGCGGCGCCCGGCGTCGGCAAGACCTACGAGATGCTGCAACAGGCGCGCGCCAGAAAGAAAGACGGCTACGATATCGTCATCGGCGTCGTCGAGACACACGGGCGCAAAGAGACCGAGGCGCTGCTGGACGGCCTCGAGGTCATTCCGCGCCGGCGCATTGACTACAAGGGCCAGTGGCTGGAGGAAATGGACCTTGACGCCATCATTGCTCGCCGGCCGCAGATCGTGCTTGTCGATGAGCTCGCCCACACCAATGCGCCCGGGAGTCGTCATCCGAAACGCTATCTCGACGTCCAAGAGCTGTTGAACCACGGCATTGACGTCTACACCACCGTCAACATCCAACACATCGAAAGCCTCAATGATGTGGTCGCCCAAATCACGCATGTGCGCGTGCGCGAGACCGTGCCAGACGCCGTGTTCGATCGCGCTGACGCTATCGAGCTGGTCGATCTCACCCCCGACGATCTGATCCAGCGCCTCAAGGAAGGGAAGGTATATTTTCCGAAGCAGGCCGAGCGCGCGTTGGAGCACTTTTTCTCTCCCGTCAACCTGACGGCGCTGCGCGAGCTTGCGCTCCGCCGCACCGCGGAGCGGGTCGACGAGCAGTTGCTCACGCAGATGCAGGCGGGCGCCATTTCCGGCCCCTGGGCGGCGGGCGAGCGCATCCTCGTCTGCATCAGCGAAGATCCGCGCG
>JAXDOA010000128.1:0-3463 GCA_034669125.1 Hyphomicrobiales bacterium | reverse complement strand
CCGGGCACGCTGATCGGCGAGCTTGCGCTGCTGACCGAAACCAAGCGCCCGGTCGGCGCGGTCGCGCGCGAGCCCTCCAGCGTGGTGCGCATTTCGCGCCAGCTGTTCCTCAAGATGCTCGATGGCTATCCGGACGCGGCGCGCCGCATGCGCGACGCGATCGCCGCGCGGGTCAATCAGACCGCGGGCGAATTCACCCGCGTGCGCGCGGCGCTCGCCCGCGGGCCGGGACGGAAGTGACACCGCCTCTTGTCCCAGCGCCGGGAAATTGAGTCGGTTCTGCGCCATCTCGCGCCGAAGATTCCGTCGCACGAATTTGGCGCGGTGGTCGATCATGCGCTGGATAGCGACGGACTGAAAACCGCCGCACCCGATACCGCGGCTTGGCTCTCGCTGGTCGCCTATGCGCGGCACGTGTTCACCGACTACGACGCGCTGCTCAAACAGGGCTACGATCGCGAGAGCGCACGCCATTTCGTGGCGGAAGAGATGGCGGCGGTGCTCAAGGGCTGGGGTGTGCGGCGGAAACTCGAGGAATCGTAGGGTGGGTTAGCGAGCGCTGGCGAGCGTAACCCACCGACGAGTCGACGCGTACTGGTGGGTTACGCGCTTCGCGCTAACCCACCCTACGATCCTGCTGCTATACTCCCTCCGGGATCAACGGCAATCGCCTGAGCCAACGGGGGCTTCGATGTTCGCGACACCATTCACTGCGATTCACACTGTCCTCAGTCTCGTGGCGATCGTCGCCGGCATCGGCGTGATGGCGATGCTGATCAGCAACCGGAAGCCCAACACGGGCACGCTGCTGTTTCTGATCACGGCGATCGCCACCAGCGTCACCGGCTTCTTCTTTCCGTTCACGAAATTTCTTCCCTCGCACGGTGTCGGCGTCATCTGCCTTGTGCTGTTCGTGCCGGCGCTGCTGGCACAGTACAGGTACAACTTCGCCGGCCCGTGGCGCTGGATCTACGTGATCTCGATGGCGGTGAACGTCTATTTCCTGTTCTTCGTGCTGGTGACGCAGCTGTTCCTGAAAGTCCCGGCGATCCACGCGCTCGCGCCGAATGCACCGGACAATCCCGAGCCGCCGTTCGCCATCGCGCAGGTCATCGTGCTGGCGGTCTTCATCTGGCTGATCTGGAAAGCGGTGAAGAATTTCCGCGGGCAGGCGGCGGCGTAGCGTAGCTGTAGCCCGCATGGAGCCTTAAGCGCGTTTACGCGCGTCTTCGACGCGCTATGGCGTAATGCGGGAAAAGTCCCGGATTTCGCTGCGCTCCATCCGGGCTACGATCAGATGACCTTGCGCGCCGCCGCGGTCTTTGCGTCGCCGGTGTTCGGCGTGCCGGTCGGCTCGATCAGCAGCAGATGCACTTCCTCGCGCGCGACCGGGCGATGCTCGACGCCCTTCGGGACGATGAACAGTTCGCCCGGGCCGAGCGTCACGGTGCGGTCGCGCAACTCGATGTCGAGCACACCTTTGAGGACCAGGAAGAAATCGTCGGTCTCGTCGTGCTTGTGCCAGATGAATGCGCCTTTGAGCTTCGCCACCATCACGTCGTGACCGTTGTAGGTCGTGACCGTGCGCGGCGAGAAGTAATCGCCGAACGTCGCGAGCTTCTCGGCAAGATTGATCCCGGTCATTGCGGCCACCTCCGGAACTTGCGTTTGCGCGCCCTACGCCTACACTACGAAACCTCGACCGTCGCCGTCACCGGCACGTGGTCGGACGGGCGATCCCAGCCGCGCGCGTGCTTGGCGATATCGATCGCTGAGACGCGGTCGCCGAGCTGCGGCGAGACCCAGACATGATCGAGGCGGCGCCCGCGATCGGCGACTTTCCAGTTGTCCATCGCGCGATAGCTCCACCATGTGTAGAGCTTTTCGGGCTCGGGGGTCAGCCGGCGCATCGAGTCGACCCAGTTGCCCGCTCTCTGAAAGCGGTTGAGCTTCTCGCATTCGATCGGCGTGTGCGAGACCACCTTGAGCATCTGCTTGTGGCTCCACACGTCGTGCTCGAGCGGCGCAACGTTGAGGTCGCCGACGAGGATCGCGCGGGCTGCGTTCGCGGGACGCAACTTCTCCATGCCGTGCAGCTCATCGAGGAACGAGAGCTTGTGGGCGAATTTCGGATTGATCTCGGGGTCCGGCTCGTCGCCACCGGCGGGGACATAGAAATTATGCACGGTGACGGGATCGCGTAAGCCCGCCTTCTCGCCGAGCGTCACGGCGATGTGGCGGCAGTCTTGCTTGCCGCAATAATTGTCGATGGTGACGCTCTCGAACGGCAGCCGCGAGAGTACCGCGACGCCGTGATAGCCCTTCTGCCCGTTGAGCGCCGAATGCGTGTAGCCGAGGCGCCGGAAACGCTTGAGCGGAAACGCGTCGTCCGGGCACTTGGTCTCCTGCAGGCAGATCACGTCCGGCCGCACCGCCTTGATGTGGCGCGCGACGAGATCGATGCGCAGGCGGACCGAGTTGATATTCCAGGTGGTGAGCGTGAGGGGCATGGCGCTTTCTTATCCCTCCCCCGAAAGGGGGAGGGTGGTCGGCGAAGCCGACCGGGTGGGGAAACGCTAGAGCATTTCCCGACGTAGTGTGAAGCCGCGCGGTGGACAACCCCACCCGGCCGCTCGCTTACGCTCGCGTCCACCCTCCCCCTTCGGGGGAGGGATGAAGCGCTACTCCACCATCTTGATATTCGCGTCCTTGATCACCTTGGCCCATTTGGCGATCTCTTCGGACACGAACGCGCGGTACTCTTCCGGCGTGCTGCCGATCGCCACGATGCCCTGCTCGGTGAGCTTCTGCTTCATCGCGGGGTCGGCGAGGGCCTTTTTGGCTTCCGCGGCGACGCGATCGACGATCTCCTTCGGCGTGCCGGCAGGCGCGATGATGCCCGCCCAGGTGCCCGACACGAAATCCGGCACACCCTGCTCGATAATCGTCTTCACGCCCGGTGCCGCCGGGATCTGCTCCTTCGCGGATAGCCCGAGTGCCTTGACATTGCCGGCTGTCACCTGCGGCATCAGCGGCCCGACGATGTCGAACATGACGTGAATGTTGCCCGCGACGGTGTCCTGCAGCGCGCCGGCGGTCCCCTTGTAGGGGACATGCACCATGTCGATCCCCATGCGCGACTTGAACATCTCCATCGTGAGGTGCGCGGCAGCGCCGACGCCCGAGGAGGCGAAACTCAGCGAGCCCGGCTTGGACTTCGCCAGTGCGACCAGCTCCGGGATGCTGTTCGCCGGTACGTCCTTGTTCGCGATGATGATCAGCGGCGCCGAGCTCATCAGCGACACGTAGGTGAGATCCTTCAGCGTGTCGTAGGGGAGCTTGGGATTGAGCGTCGCGTTGACGGCGTGCGCGGCGATCACCGTGCCGAAGGTGTAGCCGTCGGGCGCCGCCTTTGCGACAGCGTCGGTGCCGATGATGGCGTTTGCACCGGGCTTGTTCTCGA
>JAXDOA010000127.1:0-3509 GCA_034669125.1 Hyphomicrobiales bacterium | reverse complement strand
CACCCCATGGTGCGCCCGGGACCTACTTTCTTGGCGATGGCGATTTCGTTCAATCCATTCTGCGCCGAAAGCACGAATCCATCGGGTGCGAGATGTGGCGCGAGCTGATCGAGCGCCGCTTCGGTCGCGGGCGCCTTCACGGCGAGCACGATGCGTCTGTAGACGCCGTGGAGTTCGTGCGGCTCGGCGGCCGGGACCACGACCTTGAATTCGTCGACCGGCCCGGAGATTTCCAGTCCGTCCGTCCGACACGCCCGGACGTGCTCGCCGACGACGTCGACCAGCAGCACCGGCACGCCCGCGTGTGCCCAATAGGCGCCGATCGTGCCGCCGATCGCGCCCGCGCCCCAGATCAGGATCGGCTCGCTCATCCTATCCCCGGCATTTCACCGATCAGTTCGTCGCCGGCTTGATGTTCATCGCGAGCGTGTCTTCGTCGACGCGCGCCTTGATGGTGATCTTGCCCTTCTGCATCGCCCAGGCCGAGCCGACCGCGACGATCGGCAGGCGCGGGCGGTCCTTCAGGACGATCTCGTTCGCCTTTTCGAGTAGGGCGCGGCGCTTGCCTTCATCCATCTCGGTCGCGGCGTCCTGGATCGTCTTGTCCAGCTCGTCGTTCTTGTAGCCGAGCACGTTGAACGCGCCGAACCGCTTCTCTTTGTCGTTCGAGTGCGCGACCGAGGAAAGCGTGTAGTGCGCCTCGCCGGTGAGCGTGCCCCAGCCGGACATCGACACGGAGTATTCGCCGCGCGTGCGCGCCGGGAAGAACACGGCGGCCGGCTGCGCATTCGCCTGCGCATCGATGCCGATGGCGGCGAGCATCTGCGCGATCGTGGTGCCGACCTGCCGGTCGCCCGGCAGGCGGTCCTGCGTGAACGCGAACGAGATCTTGAAGCCGTTCGGATAGCCCGCGTCCGCCATCAGCTTCTTGGCGGCGGCGACATCATATTTGCGTTCCGGGAGCGCCTTGTTGTAGCCGAAGATCGACGGCGTGACGAGCTGGTTCACCGGCTTGCCGAGTCCTTCCATCGCGATCTCGGCCAGCGCCTTGCGGTCGATCGCAAGATCGATCGCCTCACGCACGCGCGTGTCCTGCAGCGGGTTCTTCGGCAGCGCCGAGCCGTCCTTCGCGGTAATCTGGCCGGCGGGCGGCGTGTCACGCATCTCCAGCTCCATGTTGAACACATAGACCGTATCGATCCTGGCGACCGAAATCTTGGGATCGCGCTCAAGCGTCGCGACGTCGGAAGCCGGCACGCGCGTGATCAGATCGAGCTGGCCTGCCTTGAGCTGCGCGACGCGCGCGGAATCGTTCGGAATCTCCTTGCGCACGATGCGCGCCCACGGCTCCTTGCCGCCCCAGTAGCCGTCGAAGCGTTCGGCGACGAAATCGCCCTTCGGCGTCCATGATACGAACTTGTAGGGGCCTGTGCCGACGGCGGCCTTGCCGGAATTGAAGACTTCGTTGGCATTCTCCTTGGTCACGCCGGCCGCCGCCTTGTGCGACACGATGAACAACCGGATGAAATCGTTCGGCAAGTTCGGCGCCGGACCGTCGGTGACGACACGTACCGTCAGCGGATCCGGGGTCTGCACCTCCTTCACGCGCCGGACGTAGATCGTGGTCGGGTTCGGGCCCATCGGCGTCTGCATCCGGGTGATCGAGAACTTCACGTCCTCTGAGGTGAAGTCCGACCCGTCGTGGAATTTCACGCCGTTTCTGAGCTTGAACTCCCAGGTCGTCGGATCGACCGCCCGCCAGCTCGAAGCGAGGCGCGGCTCGATCTCCAGCCCGTCGCCCGACCACACCAGCGTGTCGAACACGTGCTTGAGTGTCTCGGCGTGGGTGCCGGTCGCGGTGAAATGCGGGTCGATCGAGTCCGGGCCACCGCGCACGCCGATGGTGAGCGTCTGCGCGAGACCGAATGTCGTGGTGGCGGCCAGCATTCCGGCGGCGATCAGGAGGCGAGGGGCTTTCATGGCGTGGTTTCCCGAATGGTTACGGCGCTAGGAAATGGTGGCGTCTAGGTCGTGAGATTGATCGTTCCAACGGTGGGGTTCGGCGTCAAGGGCCTGTTATAGTGGCGCGACAACGGGGCGTGTCCGATGCGTATTGCCGAGATGAACTGGATGCAGGTGCGCGACCACGCGGCGCGCGACAACCGCGCCGTGCTGCCGATCGGATCGACCGAGCAGCATGCGCACCTGAGCCTGTCGGTCGACACGATTCTTTCGGAGCGGGTCGCTGTGGAGGCGGCCGAGCCGTTGCGGATTCCGGTATTTCCGGTGATCACCTATGGGCTGACGCCGAATTTCGTCGAGTATCCCGGCACGGTCACGCTGCGCATGGCCACGATGTGTGCGCTCGTGACCGACGTGCTCGACGGCATCGTGAAATCGGGCTTCCGCCGCATCCTGATCGTGAACGGCCACGGCGGAAACATCCCGGTCCATGGCGCAGTACTCGAATGGCTCGGGCGCAAAAACGGTTGCCGCGTGCAGTGGCACAACTGGTGGAATGCGCCGAAGACCTGGGCCAAGGCGATGGAGATCGATCCCGTCGCCTCGCACGCGTCCTGGCTTGAGAATTTTCCCTGGACGCGGCTGCCCGATGTGATCCAGCCGGGCGAGCAGAAGCCCATGATGGACCTCGCCCGCTTCGTCCAGGTCGATCCGGTCGAAAAGAAGGAGCTGCTGGGCGATGGCAATTATGGCGGGCGCTATCAGCGCAGCGACGACGAGATGCTCGCGATGTGGCGCGTGGCCGTGGAGGAAACGCGCGCCCTGATGCAGGACGGTTGGACGTGAGCGCGGAGGCTTGATGCTCGGCTTCGTCATTCAGCGGCTGTTGCAAGCCTTCGTCGTGATGATGGTGATTTCGTTTTTGGTTTTCCTCGGCGTCTACGCCATCGGCAATCCCATCGATGTCCTGATCTCGCCCGATGCCGACCAGCGCATCCGTGAGATGGTGATCCGCCAGTACGGCCTCGATCTGCCGCTGTGGCAACAATATCTCGGCTTCCTCCAGCGACTTGTGGCCGGCGATTTCGGCCGCTCGTTTATTTTCAACATGCCAGTTCTGGAACTGATCCTCTCGCGCCTGCCGGCGACGCTCGAATTGACGCTCGCGGCAGTACTCGGTGCGACATTGCTTGGCGTGCCGCTCGGCATGTATGCGGGCTACAAGCCCGATGGCATTGTGTCGAAGCTCATCATGGGGCTTTCGATTCTCGGCTTTTCGGTGCCGACCTTCTGGGTGGGCCTCGTGCTCATCTTCACCTTCGCGGTCATTCTCGGTTGGCTTCCGGCGGGCGGGCGCGGCGATACGGTCGCGGTATTCGGCGTGGAGTGGAGCTTCCTTACGCTCGACGGGCTGCGCCATCTGTTCCTGCCGGCGCTGAACCTCGCGCTGTTCAAGCTCGCCATGATGATCCGCCTGGCACGCGCCGGCACGCGCGAGGTGATGCTGACCGATACGGTGAAATTCGCCCGCGCGGCCGGCGAACGCG
>JAXDOA010000126.1:0-3066 GCA_034669125.1 Hyphomicrobiales bacterium | reverse complement strand
TCGCACCATTGGCATCGGTCGCGAGCATGGTGAAGCTGAACGAGCCGGCCGCCGTCGGCGTGCCGGTGATCGCGCCGCTGGAGCTGTTGAGCGCAAGGCCGGCCGGCAGCGCCCCGGCCGAGACGGTGAAGCTGTAAGGCGCGGTGCCGCCGCTCGCGCTTACGGTCTGGCTGTAGGCGCTGCCCTGCGTGGCGGCTGGGAGCGTCGCGGGGTTCACCACAATGGTGACGGTCCCGCCCGCGTTGACCGTGAACGCATAGCCGCGGCTGCCGCTTGCCCCGTTGGCATCGGTCGCCAGCACCGTGAAGCTGAACGAACCCGCCGCGCTCGGCGTACCGCTGATCGCGCCGCTGGAGCTGTTGAGCGCAAGGCCGGCCGGCAGCGCGCCGGCCGAGACGGTGAAGCTGTAAGGCGCGGCGCCGCCGCTCGCGCTTACGGTCTGGCTGTAGGCGCTGCCCTGCGTGGCGGGCGGCAATGTCGCCGGGTTCACCGTGATGATCGGTGCAGTGACTGTTACGGAGTAGCTTTGCGTTCCAGTCGCCCCTGCGGCGTCCTGACCCAGGATCGTGAAAGTGTAGGAACTGGTTGCGCTCGGCGTCCCCGACAGCGTGCCGCCAGCCGTCAGGCTCAGGCCGGTCGGGAGCGTGCCGCTGATCACCGAATAGGTAACCGAGCCTGAGGCACCCGTCGCCGTGAAGGTTTGGCTGTAATTTGCACCCTGTGTGGGGTCGGGGATTGTTGCCGGATTGATCGTCAAAGAACAGCCGGAGGCCGGAGCTTTGTTCACAACCAAGTTGAGATTCGTTGCGGTGTTGAAGTCGCCGGCCGCATCGGTCGCCGTGGCGTTGAAGCGATACGAGCCATTGCCGCCGCATGTCACGCCGGACAACGAGCCATCGCTATTGAAGCTTATGCCGCTCGGAAGCGGCGTCGTGGGATCGAGCGAGAACGTATACGGCGCGACCCCGCCGGACGCCGTCAAGAACGGCGCATTGACATAGATGGTGCCGCGATCGATGTGCGTACCATTGTCACTGATCGAGATGTTCGTGTTCAAACCGGCGAATGCAGGCTCGATATTTGCTGCGGCAAATCCGCAGCTAGCCGCAAAAAGAACCGTGCGGACCAATGAGGTCAGCCACGCCGTACGCATGACACACGTCCGCAAAACCCCAAGAGTACGGACATTTGTATTTTATTAAGCCTAACGTTCCGGAAACGCCCCAATCTCCGTGCCGATGCATTACTTCGACGGGAGGCGCAATTCCTGATGCAGTTCATCAGTGTCGCGTTTGGACACACGGAATACGGGCGCTTAAACCGAAGTCGTTTAGGCGTTCTCCGCGGAGGTCCGCGGGCCCAAACGAAGCGCCCTTACACCCCTCTCGAAAACACCGTCCACAGCAGAATCCGCAGATCGAACCATGGTGACCAATTGTCGATGTAATAAAGATCGTGGTCGACTCGTCCGCGCATCTTTTCGTCGGTATCGGTTTCCCCTCGGAAGCCGTTGACCTGCGCCCAGCCGGTGATGCCAGGCAGCACGTTGTGACGGCGCGCATAGAGCGCGATTTTGCGCTCGAATTCGCGATTATGGGACAGCGCGTGCGGGCGCGGGCCAACCAGCGACATATCGCCCTTGAGCACGTTGATCAGTTGCGGCAGCTCGTCGAGGTTCCACTTGCGCAAGATGCGTCCGACACGCGTGACGCGGCGGTCGTTGGGCGTCACCTGCCGCACCACGTCGCCGTCTTCCAATGTGTTCATGGTGCGGAACTTGATGATGCGGAATTCCTGTTGGTTGAAACCGTAACGTCGCTGGCGGAAGAACAGGGGATGCCCGCTCTCGAGCCAGATCGCGAGAGCTATCACGGCGAACGCGGGCACCAGCACCGTTAGCGCGCCGGCTGCGATTACCACGTCGAACGCGCGCTTCTGCGTGCGCTCGGCCCAGGTGAGCGGCGCACGCGTGAGCTGGAGGCTCGCCATCGGGCCATGCCTGGCGATACGAACATGCTCGAAGCGGTCGAGAATGCGTTCGGGCCCGAGGTGGATCTCGACCGGCATGTTAAGAAATTCATCGACGCAGCTATCGATCGTGCCGGTGTCCGACCACGGCGTGACGATGAGGACCGCGTCCGGTCGCAGCGTACGCGCGGTTTCGACCGCTTGGCGCAGATCGGCTTCGAGCGCACGGCGCTGCTCCTCGCGGGAGGAAAACGAGTCGAGCCGCCTCAGCGGCGCGGCGCCAACGGTATGCAGTCCGAAATTCCAAGGCTGAAAACGCCGCACGAAACCCGAAATGTCCTCGCCGCTGCCGATCAGGAACACGCGTTGCGCGGTTACGAGCCCGACCTTGCTGCTGAGCATCACCGTGGACACCAACGCATAACGGGTCACCAGCAGGACGGGCAGGCCCGCCACATAAAACAGCACCATCGAGGCGCGTGAGTAGTCCTCCATCAGCCGGGTAATAAAGGCGAGCGCCAGCAGCGCGACGAAGGTGACGTTCCAGTAGTTAAACACGCGCCGGAGATGCGGCCGGAAGGCAAGATAGTGCGTCAGGTCATACTCACCGCGAAGGATCCCGGGCAGCACGAATAGGCCCGCGGCGGTCGCGCCGACACCGAGAAAACTGAGCAGCGGTCCAGCATCGCCATAGACTGCTAGATGATAGGCCGCGCCCATCAGGACCGAGATGCCAATGACGATCACCGCGTCCGCCAGCACGCACACGACCCTTACGGTGTGGCGCGCAAAGGTCGTCCACCGGCGCGAGGGATGCGCCGCCACCAGTAACGAGTGGGGCATGAACGTCATGGCATAGTCTTGTCCCGGTCCGGGACAACCTTTCGTGGACTCGTGGTGAGTTCGGCGAAAAGCGTGCCAGCGCTGTGGGCATGAATTTCCGACGGCCGTGAGGGTTAATTCGAGGGGTGCTCGCGACCGCCGCGGCGATTGTGTCGCTCTGGCACGGGTGGATTTTCGTTCTCGCCGATTCAATAAGGGGCGCACGAACGATGGGGTGTTCCCCCGGGGTCGCCCCATGACGGTGCGCAGGCTGTC
>JAXDOA010000125.1:0-2547 GCA_034669125.1 Hyphomicrobiales bacterium | reverse complement strand
GCCCCATGCCTTTCATGATGGTGAGCCGCGAGCCCGGAATGGCCGCCGCCACCGCCTCGCTCATTTCCGGCGTGCAGGAGTAATCGTATTCGCCAGTGAGCAGCGCGACCTTGCAGCGGTTGGTGTCGATCCGCTTGATGTCCTCGCGCCCGTCCCAGTCGTTAGAGTAGAAATGCACGTCGCCCTGATAAACGCCGGGGCCGCCCTGGCTGTAGTACCACCAGTTCTCGCGCCGGGTCTGCTCCGGGCTCGAAGGCGCGTTCAAACCATAAGTGTAGCTCGCCGCAAGCTCGCCGCCGTGGATCGCCGGATGATGCAGAAACTCGTTGTAGCGCCCCGGCGCATAGGCCGAGCTTTCCAGCCCAACAATCCCTGAAAGCTCGTCCTGATATTCGGCCGCGACCTTGAGCACGATCGCGCCGCCCATCGAGCAACCCATCACCACCGGCCGCTCCAGCCCCAGCTTGAGCCACACGGTGCGGATCATCGCGAGATAGCTCTGCGTGGTCAGACGATACTTCTTCAGCCACCAGCCGTCGGCCGGTGTCGAGCGGCCGTGATACGGCAAGTCGAACGCGATCACGCGAAACCTGCCGGTGATCTCCGTGTCGTTGAGCACATGGCGGTATTGCCGCGAGTCCGCGCCCGCGGTGTGCAGGCACAGCAACGGGGTGCCCTGCCCGGCCTCCTCGACATGCACGCGATACGCGGCGCCCTCGATGTCGACGGTGAGATAGCGCCCGATGATCGGCTCGAACTCAGTCACGTCAGCCATTCGGCGCTCCCGTCTCGCGCATGATGTTCATCATCCGGTGCAGCGCCCGCGCGTTCTGCATGGCGATCAGGCTGTCGCCTTCGAGCACGAAGTCCGGCACGCGCATCATCATGGCGAAAAAGTCGTGAAACAGCGGCGGCGGATTGGGCGAGAGAAACTTGCGCCACACCGCGACCGGCGCGCGGAAGCCGAACGGCGTGCGCACATCGAGCTTCGGCGCCACGATATCGGTGATCTGCCCCTTCTCGACCCTCACGGCATAGCGGCTATCGCCAAACGTGAGCGCGAACGTGGTTGTGAACCAGTCGCCGATGACCTTTAATTCGGCGTCGCCGTTCACCCGCTCGCGGTAGCGCGCGAGCCACGCGCTTCCCGGATAGTCGGCCATCTCAATCTCCCGGCCAGAACAACAGAGAGGAAACCTACCATGGACAAGCAGACTTTCGAGACCGGATTGCAGATCCGCAGCGAAGTGCTCGGCAAGGAGTATGTCGAGAACTCGATGAAGTCGGCCGACGACTTCAACAAGCCGTTCCAGGAATTCGTCACCGAATATTGCTGGGGCGCGGGCTGGGGCCGGCCGGGTCTCACGAAAAAAGAGCGCAGCATGCTCAATCTGGCGATGATCGCGATCCTCAATCGCCCGCATGAATTGAAACTGCACGTGCGCGGCGCACTCACCAACGGGCTCACCAAGGACCAGATCCGGGAAATCTTCATCCACATGTCGATTTATGCGGGCGTTCCGGCCGGCGTCGATGCGTTCCGGCAGGCACGCGAGGTGTTCGCCGAGCAGAAAAAGGCGTGAGCCGCGCCATGCCCGACGACATCCACGAAATCTACGCCATCAAATACGGCCACCACGACCGCAAGGCGGCCGAGAACTACATCGGCGGCGATCCGCATGACGTAAACGACCCGCTCGATTTCTTCGTGTGGGCGATCGTGGGCCCAAGCGGCACCATCGTGGTCGACACCGGCTTCGACGCCGTGATGGCGAAGAAGCGCAATCGCGTCCTGCTCAAGCCCATCGCAGAGGGCCTGAAATCGATCGACATCGCGCCCGACACGGTGGCGAACGTGATCGTCACCCATCTGCACTACGACCACACCGGCAATTACGAGTGCTTCCCGAACGCGCGTTATCACCTGCAGGATACCGAAATGGCTTATGCCACCGGCCGCTGCATGTGCCACGCGCTGCTGCGGCTGCCATTCGAGGAGGAGGACGTGGTCGCGATGGTGCGCAAGGTGTTCGCCGGGCGCGTGACGTTTCACGAGGGTGTCAGCCAGCTCGCGCCGGGCGTGCTTGTCCACAAGATCGGCGGGCACTCGAAGGGGCTGCAATGCGTCAGCGTGAAGACGAAGCGCGGCACCGTGGTGCTCGCCTCCGACGCAACCCACCTTTATGCCCACATCGAAGGCGGGCGCGTGTTTCCCATCACCTACAATGTGGGCGAGGTGCTCGACGGCTACGACACGATCAAGAAGATCGCTCCCTCGGCCAAGCACATCGTTCCCGGGCATGATCCGGCCGTGCTGGAGCGCTATCCGGCGGCGCGGACCGGGCTGGATGGCTGGGTGGCGCGGCTGGACGTCGATCCGAAGATTTCCTGAGACTGCTTGAAAATTCGGCGCGGCAGGGTGAAGCAGCGAAAGGCCCTTTTGCCCGCGGGCCCCGATATGCTGTGATAGAGTGTCGACAGTGCGGCGCGGGCCGCGCCCGTCAAAAAGAACAAACGATCCAGCGGAGGAACACATGACTATCCTGA
>JAXDOA010000124.1:0-6379 GCA_034669125.1 Hyphomicrobiales bacterium | reverse complement strand
GCGCACTCGCCGAATTGATCTTCTCGGACTTTGCTTCGGCGGCTTCTTCGCCTTCTTTCTGTTCCGGGGCTTCCGTGAGCTCGATCGGGAACAGGATATGGTCCGAATAGGTCGAGACCACGCGGCGGATTTCGTGGCCCTCCAGATATTTCTTCGCGTCGTCTTTGAGATGCAGAGTGATCTCGGTGCCGCGCGTCACGCGGCTTGCCTGCGCCTCGCTCGCCGGCGCGATCTCGAAGCCCGCGCCGCCCGTCGAGGTCCACACAAAGGCGTCCGCCGATCCCGCCCGCCGGCTCACCACTTCGATCCGGTCCGCCACCATGAAGGCCGAATAGAACCCGACGCCGAACTGGCCGATCAGGCCGGCGCCATCCTTGGCCTCGGCGAGCTTGCTCATGAAGGCGCGGGTTCCGGAGCGTGCGACGGTTCCCAGATTGTCGATCAGCTCCTGCCGATCCATGCCGATGCCGTTGTCCGCAATGGTCAGCGTGCCGGCCGCCTTATCCGGATTGATACGGATGGCGAGGTCGCCGCCCTCGGCCAGCAGCTCGGGCCGCGCAATCGCCTCGTAGCGCAGCCGGTCGCAGGCGTCCGAGGCGTTGGAAATCAGCTCGCGCAGGAAGACGTCGGTCTCGGAATAGACCGAGTGCACCATCAGGCGCAAAAGCTCGGCGACTTCGGCTTGAAATGAATGGGTTTCGGCAGTCTCAGGGGTCTTGAGGTCAGCGTCGGTCATGTTTCCGCCCGGTGGTCAATCGAACCGCATCGGATATAGCGGCCGGGCCCTCGCCCGCAAGGGTTGCGATCACGGGTTGCGGCGGAAGATGACGCTCAGATTGTTGGCCGGCATCGCGACGGTGCGCTGCAGCGAGAACCCATGTTCGCCGCCCAGCGCCGCGACCTCGTCGAGATCGCGAACACCCCATTCGGGATCGCGCGCCTTCAGGCTCGCGTCGAATGCCGCGTTACTCGGCGCGGTGTGCTCACCGCGCGCGCGGAACGGGCCATAGAGATAGAGCGTGGCTCCCGCTGGAAGCACCCGCGCGGCCCCTGCCATCAGGCCCTGCGCGGCGCGCCACGGCGCGATGTGGATCATGTTGATCGAGACGACTGCGTCCGCGCGCGTGACCGGCCAGACCGGCGCCGCGGCGTCGAGTTCCAGCGGCAGCAGCAGGTTCGCGAGGCCGGCCTGCGCCGCATGCGCCGCGATGCTGCCGCGGGATTGGCGATCGGGATCGGTCGGCTGCCATGTGAGACGGGGCAGGGCAGACGCAAAATGGACTGCGTGCTCGCCGGTCCCGCTGGCGATTTCCAACACGGTTCCGGCCGCCGGCAGCACCTCCCGCA
The DNA here is from genome assembly GCA_034669125.1 of Hyphomicrobiales bacterium. Classification (GTDB taxonomy): domain Bacteria; phylum Pseudomonadota; class Alphaproteobacteria; order Rhizobiales; family Xanthobacteraceae; genus PALSA-894. The sequence goes on along the minus strand of JAXDOA010000124.1, from coordinate 5,032 downwards.
ATACCGCCAGGATCGGATCGCGGTTGCGCGCGACCGCGGGAGCGGTGAGGGCGTTGCCTGACGGTGCGATCATTCCCACCACCAGATTTGCCTCAAGTGGCCGCTATCGACCAGCGCCTGCACCCGCTCGCCGGTCTTGTACTGCATGCCGCCGCCGGGCTGGTCGAACCACGGCGCAGCCTTGCCGGCCTGCACGCGCAGCGGCTTGATCACCTCGTAGCGGTAATACGGCATTTTCAGCCGGTCATATGGGACGGCGCGGCCCATGTAGGAAGCCTCGGCCGGTGCGAGGAAGTTTCCGCCCGGCTGGCCGAAGCGGTCGATCACGGTCCCGGCGCGCAGCACGATTGGCTTCGGCCGCCCGGCAAAACCGTCGCGCTGCGGAAACCAGTAGCGGCAGTCTTTCTGCAGCCAAAGCATGCGCAGGTCCGGCCGCGCGTTCCACGGCAGATAGCATTCGGCCAACGAGGGAGCGCTTGCCCCCAACGTGGCCGCGAGAATCGTCAGTGCCCTCAGCAACGCTTTCATGGCTAGCTCCCCGTGGACGACGTGAAAAATGCATGGTTTGATCGCGCATTGGCAAGCGCGATGGGGAACGCGCGCCAGCGATTTTCCACTTGCGCGCGGCGCGGCCGGTCCCTAACTAGCGAGTACCTTCAACCCTTCAGCGTCGGCCCATGAACCCGCTCAAGCTCATCGCGCTCGACCAGGACGATATCGCGATCGTCTCCACCCATCTGCAGGATGCGGTGGTCAAGGTTTCCGACATCGTGTGGCTTCCGGCGGAAAACCGGCTGGTTCTTGGGGTCAACCGGTTCGACTGGGAAGCCTGCGGCTGCGAGGACCCTTGCTACAAGCGCCGGCGTACGGCGCTCCGGTTCGACCGCGTGATGGCGTTGCGCTGCCGCAATGTGGACCCGAAGGCCAAGGACGCGGTGCTCAACCTGCTGGCGGTCGAGTACAACGAAACCGATGCGCCGGCCGGCACGATTACCCTGACCTTCTCCGGCGGAGCGGCCCTGCGGCTCGAGGTCGAATGCCTCGAATGCGAACTGGCCGATCTCGGCCCGACTTGGACCGCCGCGGCGCGGCCGGAACACGTGGTCGATCAGGCGTGACCTTGACGGGATTTTTGCGGCGCGTCATGCAGCGGTAAGCGGGCGACCCGTCCGCCAGGACCGCCAAATGCCGATCCGCCTCGACGCCCGCGCGCCCGGCTTTGCCGAAAAATTCCGCGCCTTCCTCGACACCAAGCGCGAGGCTTCCGCCGACGTCGAGCAGGCCGTGCGCGCGATCATCGCCGACGTAGCGGCGCGCGGCGACGCGGCGCTGATCGAGCTGACCCAGAAATTCGACCGCGTCGACCTCGGCACGATCGGCATGCGGGTGACGCAAGCCGAACTGGACGCCGCGGCGGCGGCCTGCAACCGGGAAGCGCTCGCTGCGCTGAATCTCGCGCGCGAGCGTATCGAGAGCTATCACCGCCGCCAGTTGCCCAAGGACGACCGTTTCACCGACGCGCTCGGCGTCGAACTCGGCCATCGCTGGACCGCGATCGAGGCGGTCGGCCTCTACGTGCCGGGCGGCACCGCCGCCTATCCGTCGTCCGTGCTGATGAATGCCGTCCCCGCCAAGGTCGCCGGTGTCCCTCGCGTCGTGATGGTGGTGCCGGCGCCGGACGGCAAGCTCAATCCGCTCGTGCTCGCGGCCGCGAAGCTCGCCGGCGTGGACGAGATCTATCGCGTCGGCGGCGCGCAGGCGGTGGCGGCGCTGGCCTACGGCACGGCGACCATTGCGCCGGTCGCCAAGATCGTCGGGCCGGGTAACGCCTATGTGGCGGCGGCCAAGCGCCTGGTGTTCGGCCGCGTCGGCATCGACATGATCGCCGGACCTTCCGAAGTGCTCATCATCGCCGACCGCGATGCTAATCCCGAATGGGTCGCGGCCGATCTGCTGGCCCAGGCCGAGCACGACACCGCCGCGCAGTCGATCCTGATCACCAACGATGCGGTGCTGGCGGATGCGGTGGAACGGGCGGTTGAAGGGCAACTCAAGACATTGCCGCGCGGGTCGGTCGCAGGAGCCTCGTGGCGCGATTTCGGCGCGATCATACTGGTCGGCAAGCTCGACGATGCGGTGGCGCTCACCGACGCCATCGCACCCGAGCATCTGGAAATCGAGACCCGCGACCCAGATCGCCTCGCGGACAAAATTCGCAATGCGGGCGCGATCTTCCTCGGGAGTCATACCCCGGAGGCGATCGGCGACTATGTGGCGGGCTCCAACCACGTGCTGCCGACCGCGCGCTCGGCGCGCTTTTCCTCGGGCCTCGGCGTGCTCGACTTCATGAAGCGCACCTCGATCCTGCGGCTTGACGCTGAGGCCCTCGCCAAGCTCGGCCCCGCGGCAATCGCACTGGGCGTGGCCGAGGGCCTCGACGCCCATGCGCGGTCCGTCGCGATGAGGCTGAATCGGCGATGATGTGGTATAATTGCCCGCATGAGCCTGACTGATGCGCCCAACCCGATCATCGACCAGCTTCCGACAGGATTGCTGGACCAGATGGTTGCGCACCTCAATCCGCAGAAGGTCATCCTGTTTGGCTCACGCGCCCGCGGGAATGTGCATGTTGATAGCGACTGGGACTTTCTCGTCGTGATGGACGACGATGCACCTGCGGAGAAAATCGGCTGGAAATCGCTGCACGAAGCGCGCAAGGGCATTCACGCCGCTATTGACATTATCCCCTGCCGGCAAGGCCGGTTTAATGACCGCGTGGATATTGTTGGTTCGCTGCCCTGGATCGCAACGACACACGGCGTGGTGGTCTATGAGCGAAGCGAAAAGAACTGATCCAAGGCAATGGGAAGTTGCCTTGGAATGGCTCGATCGGGCGGAGGGTGATCTCCGCATTGCTGAAATCTTGCTGTCGAAGGCGCCTGATTTGCCATGGGGGGCCGCATTCCATTGTCAGCAAGCGCTTGAAAAAATGGCCAAGGCGGTTCTGATCGCCAGGCGGATCGAGCCACCAAAGACACATGATATTGAACTGCTTGGCCGGCTCGTTGGAAATCAGGAAGCTGAAATTGGTGAGAAGATAAGAGCACTGACCGCGCTTACTGTTTGGTACATTGCTCCCCGTTATCCTGATGCCATGATCGAAGACATTCCGTCCGAGACGGACGTGCTTGCTGCGCTGGCGAGGCTGAGAGAAATCCGCCACCAAATCGATAAACTCGCTCCAAAGCGCGGCGCATGACCGACCATCAGCCCGCCTCAAGCCAGCGTCTCGTCAAAGTCACGCTGGACGAAAGCTCGATCGGCCGCTCGTCGCCGGACATCGAGCACGAGCGCGCGGTCGCGATCTACGATCTGCTCGAGGACAATTCTTTTGCGCCGGTCGACCATGGCGGCGGGCCCTACATGTTGCATCTCTCGATCACCGAAAACCGGCTCGTGTTCGACATACGGCAGGAGGACGGCGCGCCCGTGATGGCGCACCTGCTTTCGCTCACGCCGCTGCGCCGCATCGTGAAGGACTACTTCATGATCTGCGACAGCTACTACAAGGCGATCCGCACCGCGACGCCGAGCCAGATCGAGGCGATCGACATGGGCCGCCGCGGTCTGCACAACGAGGGCTCCGAGCTTCTGATGGAGCGGCTCAAGGAAAAGATCAGCCTCGACTTCGACACCGCGCGGCGGCTGTTCACGCTGATCTGCGTGCTGCACTGGAAGGGGTGAGATGGACGCCGCCCGCTCCGCAAGGCCGCAGGCGGTGCTGTTTGCGTGCGGGCTCAATTCGGTGCGCTCGCCGATGGCGGCGGGGCTGTTCAAGCATTTCTTCGGCCGCACCTATGTGGGCTCGGCCGGCGCACGCAAGGGCGAACTCGATCCCTTCGCGGTCGCCGCCATGGAGGAGCTTGGCCTCGACATCGCCAGGCACAAGCCGATGACCTTCGAGGAGCTCGAGGAGTGGGAGGGGCTCAACTTCGATCTCATCGTCACGCTCTCGCCCGAGGCGCATCACAAGGCGCTGGAGCTCACGCGCACCATCGCGGCCGACGTGGAGTATTGGCCGACCCACGACCCGACCCCGACCGAAGGCTCGCGCGAGCAGCGCCTCGATGCCTATCGGGCGGTGCGCGACCAGCTTGCGCGGCGCATCAGGCAGCGCTTCGCCGGGCAGCAGGCCGGAAACGAATAGGTTGATTGTCACTCCTGTTGTGGACAGTCTGCGATTGGGCTAGTTCGGGCGCAGTCTTCCCCACCTTCGGTATCCGATGATCGGCCGTCCCAAGCTCGTTCTCGCGTCCGGCTCGCCGCGCCGGCTTGCGCTGCTCAATCAGGCCGGCATCGAGCCGGACTCGCTGCAGCCGGCCGAGGTCGACGAGATCCCGATCAAGGGCGAATTGCCGCGCGCGCTCGCCAATCGGCTCGCCCGCTCCAAGGCGCAGGCGGCGCTCGCGAGCGTGCGCATCAGTGAGGAGCTGCGCGGCTCTTACATCCTCGCTGCCGACACCGTGGTGGCGGTCGGTCGCCGCATCATGCCCAAGGCCGAGATGCTGGAAGACGCCGCGGCCTGCCTGCGGCTCCTCTCGGGGCGCAATCACCGCGTCTACACCGGCATCTGCCTCGTCACCCCGAAGGAAGCGTTCCGCCAGCGCCTGGTGGAGACGCGCGTGCGCTTCAAGCGGCTGTCGACCGAGGACCTTGAAGCCTATCTCGCCTCGGGCGAATGGCGCGGCAAGGCGGGCGGCTACGCGATCCAGGGGCTGGCCGGTACGTTCGTCGTCAAGATGGTCGGCTCGTACACCAACGTGGTCGGCCTGCCGCTGTATGAGAGCCTGTCGCTGCTCGGCGGCGAGGGCTATCCGGTGCATTTCGGCTGGCTGAACGCGATCTGATATCCTCATCCTGAGGAGCCGACCGAAGGGCGGCGTCTCGAAGGATGGCCCGAAGCAACGTCGGAGCGCTTGGCCATCCTTCGTGACGGCCGCTGCGCGGCCTCCTCAGGATGAGGTCAGAGAAT
>JAXDOA010000123.1:0-3975 GCA_034669125.1 Hyphomicrobiales bacterium | reverse complement strand
GCAAACATCTGCCGTCGCGCGGTGTCGAGCTCGAACAGCATTTCGCGCTGCGCGGAATCGCGCACATAGGAACGCGCCCAGCCGACCGCCGCGAGCCTTAACCCCCGCGTGACTTCCGCCACATGATGCAACGCCGTCGACGGGTAGGCGACGAGGCCGCCGGCCGCGAGTTTCACCGCGTCCTCGCCGGATGCGCTCTCGATCGCCAGTTCGCCACCGTCGTAGCTGTCGGGCTCCGACAGGAACAGCGTGAACGACACGTCGGTGCGCATGCCTGCCATCAGCGCATCGTCCACGTGGCTGCCGTAGTGCATGCCGGGCTCGTATGCTGAGAACATGATCGAGGTCAGCGCCTTCGGCCGCACGGCAAGAGTGAACACGTCGTTGCCGAGGATGCGCGTCTCGACCAGCTTGCGCACGGTCTCGGTCTTGCGATCGTTCGTGGCCTGCCGGTTGTTCTTCACCTGCCGCGCCGCAAATCCGGCCGTCTCGCGGCCATCCTCGAACGTGGCATGCGCCAGCGTCTCCCGGACGAGTGCGACCTCTTCGGCGGACAACACATTGCCGATCACGATCTGCATGGGCTCATGATCCTTCGCAACGCATTGGAATTGTTCCAATATCCGGATTTCGTGACTGGACCTGCCAAGATGTCGCACCGTATGGTGCGCGCCTTCGCAAGGCAAACCCGGCAGGCAGCGCAGCATGAAATCCAAAACAAAAATCTGGCTCGGCGTCGGCGCCTTCGTGGTCGCGGGCGTGAACGGTGCCGGTGACGCGAAAGCCTTTGACCGGACCGTCTCCGGCATCGCGCTCACGCGTGCGCTCGCGCCGACCGACGTTTCCGCCGCAAAGAAAGGCGGCGGCGAACACGGCGAGCACGGCGCGAAAAAGAAGCAAGGCGGCGAAGGGGGCGAAGGCGGAGAGGAAGGCGGCGCGAAGGGCGCGGCGAAGCTCCCGCCCGATCTCGATTTCGCACTCAAGATCGCGCAGATCCGCGGCCACCTTCTGGTCGGCGATCAACTGGTGAAGGAAGGCCAGTGGGCGGCCGCGCTGCCGCACTTCCTGCATCCGAGCGAAGAGCTTTACGGCCCGATCCGCGGCCGGCTGAAGGATTACAACACGCCGCAATTTGCCACCGCGCTGAAACTGCTCGCCACCACGGTGAAGCAGAAGAAGGGCGGCGAGGATTACGAGAAGGCGTTGAAGGGCGTCGACGACGCGCTCGCGGCAGCCGACGCCGGGATCAAGGCGAAGCAGGCGAGCGAGGGCTTCGTGGTCGAGACGGCGCTTGAATTGTTGAAGAGCGCGACGGGCGAATACCAAGAAGCGATCGTCAAGGGGCGCATTGCCAAGCCGGTCGAATATCAGGATGCGCGCGGCTTCGTCTGGCAATCCGAGACGATGATCGAATCGATCGCGCCCGCACTGGAGAAAAAAGACGCCGCCGCGCTCAAGCACGTGCGCGACAGCTTTGCCGAGTTGAAGAAGGCATGGCCCGCCGCGATGGCGCCCAAGACTCCCGTGAAGGACTATGCGGCGGTCTTAAGCGACGTGTCGCGCATCGAGCTTTCGGTCGGCAAGCTGATGTGAGCTGGTTTCGCGCCGCGCAGGGGCATGCCGTTGCGGCGTTTGTCTGCGGCGCGCTCGTCGGCGCCGTCGCGGCGCTGGCGCAGGGCGGCGACGATCTCGGGGCGCTGAAGGACAAATTCCGCCGGCCCTCCGCGATTCCGTTCCCTTCGTCGAATCCTTACTCCGAGGCGAAGCGCGCGCTCGGCGAGACCTTGTTCCACGACAAGCGCCTCTCCGCCGACGGCAGCACCGCTTGCGCCACCTGCCATGATCGCGCGAAGGGCTTTCCGATGGCCGCGTCACCGCGGTGGGCGTGCCGGGCAGGGCGCTCGCGCGCCATACGCCGACGCTGTGGAATCTCGCCTGGGCGGGGCCGGTGTTCTGGGACGGGCGCGCACGCAGCCTGGAAGAACAGGTCGCGGGCCCGATCGTTGCGCCGGACGAGATGGCGCAGCCGATGGACAAGCTCGTGGCGCGCCTCGCCACTGACCGCGACTACCAGCGCGCCTTCGCGAAAGCATTCCCCAACAATCCGCGCGTCACCGAAGACAATCTGAAAAAGGCGATCGCGACCTACGAACGCACGCTGGTGTCGCCGCAAACGCGCTTCGACCGCTGGATCGCGGGCGAGGCGTCGCTGTCGGCGCAGGAGATTGACGGCTTCCGCCAGTTCACCGGCAAGGCCGGGTGCGCGAACTGCCATTCGGGCTGGGCCTTCACCGACCATGCGTTCTATGACGTCGGGCTGCCGAGCGACGATCGCGGGCGCGGCGCGGTGCTGCGGCTGGAAGCCGCCGAGCACGGGTTCAAGACGCCGTCGCTGCGCGAGGCTGGCCGCCGCGCGCCCTACATGCATGACGGCTCGCTCGCGACCCTTGAGGATGTGGTGCGCCACTACGCCGGCGGTGTGACGGAACGGGCGACCCTGCCGCGCGATCTCACGCGCGGCCTGACGCTGGATAGCGACGAGCAGGCGGCGCTGGTTGCCTTCCTCAAGACGCTCGCCAGCGCGGGCGATCCGCAACCGCCGGCAACCATCGTTGCCGAGAGGTCAGCCCCCGTCGCGGCCATGCGCGCCACGTCGGTCTCGCAGCACGACAAATCGTTCACGCCGACGCGCGTGCGCATCCGCCTCGCCGACAAGCTGTGGATCCTCAATAACGACACGCGCACCCACAACATCCGCGTGTTCGATCCAAAGCTCGACTTCGATTCCGGCGCGCAGGAGCCTGGCGAGACCGTGGAGATGACGTTTCCGAAAACCGGCTCGTATCTGGTATTCTGCGGCATCCATCCCAAGATGGAGCTTCACGTCGATGTGGCCCGGTGATATCGGGCACACCGCAACGCCGGAATTTCGATTGTCGAACCTTGTCTCGACGGCCCGCGGAGTATTGACCCATTCGGCGGGGCTGTATCTGCGCGCATTGTTGGCGACGGTCGCCGCGGTCGCGCTGTTTTTTGTCTTGTCCTATGCGTCCACCTTCGTCGACCGGCAGGGCGTTGCGGGCAAGCTTGAAGCTGCGAACGCGCAGCAGGCGTTCACCCAGACCTGGGCGAAGGGCACCGGCCGCGGGATCCCGCGCTTCGGCGGCAACGATTGCCTGATGCTTGGCGCCTTGTTGCAGAACTATCCGAGCCGTCTTGCCGAGACGATCTCGGCCCGCATTCCGCAGGCCGACGCGCAGCCGCCGGCGCGGGCCGGCGATCCGACCATCCCGGCGTGCCTGCAACTGATCGCCGCGCTCGATCGGCCCGGTCATGCCGATCCGAATGCGGTCTATTACCACCGCTATCTGCACGGCCAGCGCGTGTTCGCGGCGCTTGCCCTAGCGGTCGTTTCGCCGGAGGCGCTCGGCTGGATCACGTTTGTTCTCAACGTCGTGTGCTTGCTCTCGGTGCTGCTGCCCGCGCTGCGGAATTGGCGGCAAGGCGAGTGGCGGCAGCGCGGATTCGCGGCGATTGCCGCGACGCTGTTGCTGCTCGACGGTCTGTGGCTGTTCGGAATCTATTTCTCGTTCGGCCTCTCCGACCTCGTGCTCTCGGCATTCCTCGCCTACGAGTATCACCGCGGCGTGGCGCACGCGCCCGAGCGCACCTTCGCGGTCGCGGTCGCGCTGTTCGGCGCCGCAACCGCGATCCTCGAATTCCTCACCGGCGGCATTCCGTTCGGCCTTGCGCTACTCCTCGGGATCGTCGCGCTCGACGGTCCGCCGAATCGCAGGGCGCTGCTGCGCCGTGCGTTTCACGGCACGACGATCTTCGCGCTCGCGATCATGCTTACATTCGCAATCAAGCTCGCGCTGGTGATGCTGCTCGTCGATCCCAGCGCGCTCGCGGATTTTCGCGGCGCGCTCTCGACGCGCGTCGGCAGCTCGTTCGTGGCGAGCCTGCCGCCGCAGG
>JAXDOA010000122.1:0-8868 GCA_034669125.1 Hyphomicrobiales bacterium | reverse complement strand
CCGAGAACATGTGCATCGAGCCGCCCTTCCCGTGCGAATAGCCATGCGCGCGGCCGGTGAGTTCCGCCATCACCCCCTTCGGATCCATGTTACAGGCGAGCATGTGGCCGTGATCGCGATAGCCGGTGATGACAGCGTCGCCCTTCTTGAGGGTCATTTGCATGCCGACGACGACGGCTTCCTGCCCGATGTAGAGGTGGCAGAAGCCGCCGATCAGGCCCATGCCGTACATCTGGCCGGCCTTTTCCTCGAAACGCCGGATCAGCAGCATCTCGCGGTAGGCGGCCAGCTCCTGTTCCTTGGAGAATTCCGGAACGGCAGGCGCTTTCTCGGACTTGGAGGCAGGCACCGCGGCCGGTTTTGCCTCAGGCTTGTTTGCTGCTTTTGTCTTGGCGACGGCCATACTGCTCCCCGGGCGCACAACGGGCGTTGTTCACCCCCAATAGCCGAAATCGAGGGCGCGCGAAAGCGCGCGCAAGCCCGCGCGCGGCGTCGCCCAAGGTTTTGCACTGCCGAAGGATTTTCGCTTGGGCGTCGCTCGGAGCGGCGGATCGCCGGGTTACTTCTTCAGGATCAGCGTGACATCGCGCGGATGCAGGTAGTTGAGCTTGGCGCGGGCGCGCTCGTCGAGCATATCGGGGTCGAGGTTGTCGCCGCGCAACAGCGAGACCTTGTGCTCCCACGCCTTGCGCTCGGCGATCAGGCGGTCGCGTTCCTGTGTGAGCGTGGTCTGCTGCTGGGCGAGGTCCTGCTTGGCCTTGAGCCCATGCGCGCCGGTGTAAGCGGACAGGCCGAAATAGCCGATGATCAGCGCCGCGACCGTATAGAGGCCGAGCGCGGTCAGGACGGCGCGCAGTCGCGTGCGGGTGACCATGCGGGGGAGCATCGCGGCGCCGCGTTAAGAGAGCGTTAAGGACGCTTGGCCGCCCGAACAATGATTGTCATGATGGCCTGATACGCGGCCGAACACCGCATTAGGAGACGCTCATGAGATTGCTCCGCGCAAGCGTGCTGCTTGCCGCCCTCGCCTCGCCGCTTTCAGCGCACGCCCAGCAGAACATCATCGTGTTCGTGGCGGACGGCTTGCGCGCCGCCGCGGTCTCGCCCGAACGCGCGCCGACCTTCGCCAGGGTGCGCGACACGGGCGTCAACTTCGCCAACAGCCATTCGCTGTTTCCGACGGTGACGACCGCCAACGGCTCCGCGATCGCGACCGGGCACTATCTCGGCGACACCGGCGACTTCGGCAATTCGATCTATTCGGGCTTTCCGGTCGCGGCGGCCGGCGGCATCGTCACGCCGTTCATCCAGGACAACGCCATCCTGGCCGAACTCAACCAGCATCATGGCGGCAATTTCATCGCGGAACGCACATTGATGCAGGCTGCGCGCGAGAAGGGCTATCTCACGGCAGCGCTCGGCAAGGTCGGGCCGGTCGGCATCCACGATCTGACCCAACTCGACGGCAAGACCACGATCTTCTTCGACGACGACACCGGCAAGAAGAACGGCATCGAGCTGCGGCCGGAGGTGGTCGAGATGCTCAAGAAAGCCGGGCTGGCGCTCGAAACGCCCGGCCGCGCGCAGCGCAGTGAGACGCCCGGCAAGACCACCAACATCATCCAGCAGAAATATTACCGCGAGATCGTCACCAAGGTGCTGCTGCCGCATTACAAGGAGACGGGCAAGCCGTTCATGCTGCTCTACTGGTCGTCCGATCCGGACGGGACGCAGCACTCGCAACTCGACAGCGAAAACGAGCTCGAACCCGGCATCAACGGACCGACCTCGCTCGCCGCCATCAAGGTCGCGGATGACGACCTCGCCGCAATCCTCGCGACGCTGAAGGAACTGGGGCTCGATACGCAGACCAACGTGTTCGTCACGGCCGACCACGGCTTCAGCACGATCTCGAAGCAGAGCAAGACCAGCCCCTCGGCGAAGCTGACATACGAGCGCGTGCCGGAAGGCCAGATGCCGCCGGGGTTCATCGCCATCGATCTTTCGATCGCGCTCGGTCTGCCGGTGCATGAACCGTTCGCCAAAGGACCGGAGATCGACTTCCGGGCGGGAAAATACCCCCGGCGCGCCAACGCGCTGCTCGGCCTCGATCCGGCAAAGCCCGACATTGCGATCGCCGCCAATGGGGCGAGCCTGATCTATCTGCCACAACCCAATGCCAGGGAACTGGCCCCCCGGATCGTGACGGCGCTGATGGCGCAGGATTACGTCAGCGGAATCTTCGTGCACGACGATCTCGGCCCGATCCCCGGCACCCTGCCGCTCTCGACGGTTGGTCTAAAAGGTGGGGCGCTGACTCCGACGCCTTCGATCGTCGCCAACCCCCGCTCGTTCTCGACCGGCTGCGACCAGCCGCTCTTTTGCGCCGTGATGGTGGTGGATAGCCCCCTTAGGCAGGGGCAGGGCATGCACGGCAGCCTGAGCCGCGCCGACACCGCGAACTTCATGGCGGCGATCGGCCCGGCCTTCAAGCCGGGCTTCGTCGATCGTGCGCCGGTCAGCAATGCCGACATCGCGCCGACGCTCGCCCACGTGCTGGGTCTGGCTTTGCCCTCGATCGGCAAGCTCAAGGGCCGGGTCGCAACCGAGGCGCTGGTCGGCGGTGCAAGCGTCACCGTCACGCAGCGGGACATCGTCTCGGAGCCCAGCCCCGAAGGGCTGAAAACGATCGTCAATTTGCAGTTCGTCGGCGAGACGCCTTACTTCGATGCCGGCGGGTTCGAGGGCCGGACGCTCGGTCTGCGCGTGCCGGGCAAATAGCCTTCGATCACCGCCCCGCCTTCAGCGCTGCCCGGCGACAGCGGCCGGCGGACCATGGGCCGGAAACAAAGTGAATGCAGAGGTCGCAAGCCTCAGCGATCACGAACTTGGTTGGCGTCCTTGCGGCTCATATGTCGGACACGAATGATTCGGACTTCGTCGCGGTTTCTCAGCACTTTGTAGAATAGCAAGTACCGGTAAGGCAGCAGGCCGATGACCTGCACGCCGGCCTTTTGGGTCACGCGGCCAATGCCGGGACGGCCCGACAATAACGACGCGATCGATTCGACCCGAAGCAAGAATGCATTCGCCGCCGTGGGATCGTCTTGAGCGATGTAGTCGAAAGCCCGGGTGATCTGTTTGACGGCCTGCGGGCTGTACGCAATCTTCATCGCCGAATGCGATTGAATAACGCGGCAACCTCCTCGTCGGTAGCAACCTCGCCGCGTTCGATCTCCCGCAAGCCTTCTTCAACGTCGGCGAGTTCGTCCTCGGAAAGCTGATAGATCTGCGTCCCCTCAGCTTCCATTTCCAAAAGAACGCGGACGGCGTCTTCCTGGCGCTCCGGAGGCCAGGTCCGGACGCGGTCGAGCACGCTATCAATCTGCTCTTTCGTCATGACTGAAATCTAGCATTTTCGGACAGATTTGTCGCCCCTCTACCGCCCCGCCTTCAGCGCTGCCCGGCCCGCGTACTTCGCCTGTGCGCCCAGTTCCTGCTCAATGCGCAGGAGTTGATTGTACTTCGCCGTGCGGTCGGAGCGCGCGAGCGAACCGGTTTTGATCTGCCCGCAATTGGTCGCAACCGCGAGGTCCGCGATGGTCGAGTCCTCGGTCTCGCCCGATCGGTGCGACATCACCGCCGTGTAGCCCGCCTTGTGCGCCATCTCGACCGCGGCGAGCGCTTCGGAGAGCGTGCCGATCTGGTTGACCTTCACGAGGATCGAGTTGCCGAGGCCGCGCTTGATGCCGTCGGAGAGCCGCGTCACATTGGTGACGAACAGGTCGTCGCCGACCAGTTGGCACTTCGCCCCGATCAGATCGGTGACGAGTTTCCAGCCGTCGAAATCGTCCTCCGCCATGCCGTCCTCGATCGAGACGATCGGATAGCGGCCGACGAGTTCCGCGAGGTATTTTGCCTGCTCCTCGATGGAGCGTGTTTTCCCTTCCCCTTCATAGACATACTTGCTGTCTTTGAAGAATTCGGTTGAAGCCGGATCGAGCGCCAGCGCGACCTGCTCGCCGGGCTTGTAGCCCGCTGCTTCAATCGCCTTCATCACATAGGACAGCGCCTCGTCGGCCGATTTGAGGTTCGGCGCAAAGCCGCCCTCGTCGCCCACATTGGTGTTGTGGCCTTCGTCGTGCAGCGCCTTCTTCAGCGTCTGGAACACCTCGACGCCCATGCGCAGGCCCTCGGAAAAGCTCTCCGCGCCGAGCGGCATGATCATGAATTCCTGAAAATCGATCGGGTTATCGGCGTGCACGCCGCCATTGATGATGTTCATCATCGGCACGGGGAGCAGCCGCGCCGAGGTGCCGCCGACATAGCGGTAGAGCGGCTGTCCGCGCGCCTCGGCCGCCGCTTTCGCCACGGCAAGCGACACGCCGAGGATCGCATTCGCGCCGAGCCGGCTTTTGTTCGGCGTGCCGTCGAGCGCGATCAGCGTCTCGTCGATCTTGGCCTGCGCCTCGGCGTCCATGCCGCCGACTGCATCGAAGATCTCGCCGTTCACCGCAGCGACCGCCTTCTGCACGCCCTTGCCGCCATAGCGCTTCTTGTCGCCGTCGCGCAGTTCGACCGCCTCATGCGCGCCGGTCGACGCGCCGCTCGGCACCGCGGCGCGGCCGTTCGAGCCGTCCTCCAGCACCACGTCGACCTCGACGGTTGGATTGCCGCGGCTGTCCAGGATTTCGCGGCCGATGATGTCGACGATGGCGGTCATGGTTTCCGGCTCTTGCGTAAGGCTGGCTGGCTTCTACAGGATCGCCGCCGCTCTTGTCATGCCCCCGGGAACCGGGGCAGAGAGGCGCATGGCAAAGTCACTGAAAACGAAGCTGCTCGGCCACCCGAGCACCCTCCCCGCCTCGCCCGATCAGGCGGTGCTCGACCGCGTGCCGAATCCGCACCCGGACACGAATTACGTCGCGCGCTTTGCGTTTCCGGAATTCACCTCGATCTGCCCGGTCACCGGCCAGCCGGACTTCGGCATCATGATGATCGATTACGTGCCGAACCGCTGGCTGATCGAGTCGAAGTCGCTGAAGCTCTATCTCAACAGCTTCCGCAATGTCGGCGCGTTCCACGAGGAATGCACGGTCTCGATCGGCAAGCGCGTGGTGAAACTGCTTTCGCCCAAATGGCTGCGCATCGGCGGCTATTTCTACCCACGCGGCGGCATGCCGATCGACGTGTTCTGGCAGGCGGGAAAATTGCCGAAGGACGTGTGGGTGCCGGACCAGGGCGTGCCGCCCTATCGGGCGCGCGGCTAGACGTCCGAGGTCTGCCGCTCGCGCAACAACCGCGCGGTCACGATCCCGATCGCCATCGCGATCATCGCCGCGATCGTCAGCGTCACCGCCGTGCCGAGCGTGACGAAGCCGAGCCCGTACAGCACCGGGCCGCTGGCGTGACCCATGAAGAACGAAAACGAGTGCAGCGACATCGCGGCGCCGCGCGCCTTCGTGGAGAGTTCGGTCGCCTGCACCTGGATCGATGCGTGCATGGTGTAGAAGCCAAAGCCGAGCACCGTGAAAGCCACGAATTGCACCGGCCAGGAGAGATTGAACGACACGATGGCGAGCGCGAAGGCCGCGATCACGCCGCCACCCATCATGAGTTGATCCGGCCGCCAGTGCGCCACCATCTTCGGCACCGCGAGCGCGTAGATCACGCCACCGACCGAGAAACCCGCGATCACCGCGCCCGCAATCGAAGCGCGCGGCTCGCCGCCCGCCATCAGCATGAGAGCGACGAACGGAAACAGGCCGAAGATCACGATGCCTTCGGCAAACACGGCACTGAAGCAGACTTTCGCGCGCGGGTTCGCGAACACCGAACCATAGCCGGCGCTAAAGCCCGCGAGGCTGAGTTTCGCGGGTTTTGCACGCGTAGCGCCGCGCAGCGACACTATCGCAACACCAAGCGCCAGCACACCCAGGCCGGTGATGACGAAGAACACGCCGCGCCAGCCGAGCAGATCGCCGATCACGCCCGCCAGCGACGAGCCGATCAGGTTGCCGGTGATGACGGCGGTGAGCCAGCGCGCGATCGCGACCTGGCGCTCCTTGATCGGGATCAGATCGCCGATGACCGCGATGCCGACCGGGAAAATCCCCCCGGCCGCTGCGCCCGCGACGATGCGCGCGATCAGCAGCACGGTGAAATTCGTCGCAAGCCCGCTCGCCAGCATGGCGAGGATGGTGACCGCGAGGCATGCGATCATGACGCGGACCTTGCCGACCATGTCGCCGACCGGGCCGAGGATCGGCTGCACCAGCGCAAACGGCAGCGCGAACGCTGTCGTCAGCAGCGCGACGGCGTTCGGATCGACCTGGATGTCATGCGCGATCGGCGGAATGATCGGGTCGGTCGCGCGCGAGGCAAGCGCCACGATGAAGCCGATCAGGCTCAGCCGCGCGATCAGGCCGCGCGCCTGGCGGTCATCGCGCGGCGGCTTCGGCGGCGTTTCCACCACTTTGGGCAAAAAGTCGCCGTCTGCAGGCCTGCCAGATTCGAATTTTGGCTGAAAATTCATGGGCTAGGCAAAGCCATACACGAATTTCAGCGGGTGTGTTGTGCAGTGCGGGAATGCCTCACCCCACAATCGCGTGGGGCAGGAATCGCGAGGTATTCTTTGTGATTGGGCTTGCATCCTCGCGCACCGACAGCCCGCAAGGCTTGCCGGCTGCGATCCAGGAGCCGAGGGCTGCGTAGTTCCCCTCATAACTCGGCAAGGTCGCGACCGCCTGCCGGATGAAGCCTTCCTCGCCGTACGGGCCCTGATCCTGATCGATCGCCTGGCCCTTGACCATGATCGTCACGTTGGAGCCCTCGCGCGAATAAAGCGGCTTGCGCACGAACGAGTCGCCGAGTTCCGCCGCTTTCGCATCGTCCTCGAAATAGGCCGGCAGCAGGTTCGGGTGGCGCGGGAACATCGCCCACAACAGCGGCAGGATGCCCTTGTTCGACAGGATCGCCTTCCACGGCGGCTCGAGCCAGCGCGTCGGCGCACCCCCGAGCGAGGCGCCGAATTGCTCGCGGAACATCCACTCCCATGGATAGAGCTTGAACATGAGGTCGATCGGCTTGTTGGCGAGATCGACGAACGCGCCCTTCGGCGTGCGGCCGATCTGCTCCATCGGCATGACGGTGGTGGTGAGGCCCGCCTGACGCGCGGTGTCTTCCATGTAGGCGATGGTGCCGGCGTCTTCCGGATCGTCGATCGCACCAGCGAGATGCAAGTGTCCGTTGGCTCCGACGGTTTTCTGGCCGATGTCCTTCCAGCCTTCGATCAGCCGCTCGTGCAATGAATTGTATTGGTCGGCATCCTTCGGCGCGATCGCGCGCGTCTTGGCGTCTTCCAGCCACATCCACTGGAACGCCGCCGTCTCGAACACCGAGGTCGGCGTGTCGGCATTGTATTCGAGCAGCTTCGCCGGTCCCTGCCCACTGTAGGAAAGATCGAACCGGCCATAGAGGCTCGGGTCGCCGCGTTTCCAGCTTGCCGCGATGAAGGTCCAGAACCGCTCCGGGATGCGCAGAACTTTCAGCATGCGCTCGTCCTCGACGGCGCGCCCGACAAGCTCGCGGCACATCGCGTCGAGTTCGCCGGTCGGCTCCTCGATGTCCTCTTCGATTTCCTTGAGCGTGAAGGCGTAATAGGCCCGCTCGTCCCAGTAGCGCTCACCCGAAATGGTATGGAAGCGGAAGCCCGCCTGCGCGGCCTTGTCCTGCCAGTCGGGCCGCTCGTCGCAAGCGATTCGCTGCATGCGGCAGTTTAGCCGCCGGCGGAGGCCGTGCGATACGAGCCGCTCTGCGCGGTCGTGCCGAATCCGCCGCGCGTGGTGCTCGAAGAGTCCACCGCCGGAGCGTAAGCGCGCGCGTTGCTCGTCAGCGCCGCCGACTGCGTTCTCACCTTCGGATCGGGCGCGCTGGCAGCGCTTGCCGAGGAGCCGTTGGAGAAGCTGGGAAAGAGGTAATACGCAAAGCTGCGCCGCGCAGGCTGGCAGTTCTGCGTGCCGTCAGGGCGCGCCGTGCAGCTCTGCGCCGCCGCCGCCGCCGCCGCGGCCGCCTGCGGTTGCGCGGCGTGACTCGGCTTCTGCCACGCGAAGTACGCCATGCCCGCCGCGAACGTCGCCGCGAAGGCCGCGCCGCCCATCAGCACCAATCCGACATTGCCGGAACGCTTCATCCGATCCTCCGCGCCCCGCCGCAAGCATGGCGACCCATGGGCCGATTGGACCAGAAACAGCGGAAAATTCGGTTAGAAGCCGGGTTTCAAATCGCGGCGCCACGCTAACCCGGCCTTCAGCATGTCAGCTTCCGCCGGAATGGCCTGACATCGAATGGCCGGTCGAGCCGAAGCCGCCGCGCGAGGTGCCGGTTGATCCGCTGCGCGGCGCGGACGTGCTGGTCGATGTCGTGCGGGTGCCCGATAGCGCGGTCGAAACCGATGTCGGCGCACGGTTGGAGAACACCGATTGCGAGCGGTTGGACGAATACGACGAATACGATGAGCCCGAGCTCCAGCCCCAACTGCCCCGGCGGCGGCGACGGCACGGCTGCTCGCCTTGTGCGGCGGCCGCTGCCCCGGCCTGAGGAAGTGCGGCCGGGGGGCTCGCAACCGGGGACGATGCCGGCTGCGCACGGCATTCGGGGCGCGGCGGCATCATGTAGGCGCCCGCCGCCGTGGTGCCGGTGACACCCATCAACACAAGCGCGACTTGAGCCGAGCGTTTCATCGCGGCATTACGTGCCCATCGAGGCGGCGTTGAGCATGCCGGCCGTCACGGACGCTGTGCCGAGCCAGATGGCCGGCGCGATCTCGCCCGCTTCGATCCGTTCGGACAACTTCGGAACCGCGATCCG
>JAXDOA010000121.1:0-16539 GCA_034669125.1 Hyphomicrobiales bacterium | reverse complement strand
GAACCTCGCAAAGGATCTCGCAATGGCCGACGCCTTCGCGGACGAATTCGGACAAGCGAATGCCTACACGGCGCTGACCGCGGAGATTCTGGCGAAGGCGATGGAGAAGGGCATGGGCGCGGAAGATTTCACGCGGCTGTATGAGGCGTATGAGGAATTGATGAAGTCCTCATCCTGAGGAGGCCGCATAGCGGCCGTCTCGAAGGATGGCCAAGAGCCCGGAGCATGCCGCCATCCTTCGAGACGCGTCCTGCGGACGCTCCTCAGGATGAGGTTTTCTTGAAATACCGCGTCAGCGCATCGGACAGCTTCGACACGCCGCGCTCGCCCGGCAGCGCGTAGCTGCCGGTCGTCGGCTTGCGGGCACCGATGCGCACCAATGCTTCCGCCTGCGGGATCGCGCAGCGCATCCCGTCGAGCACCGGCACCGGCACGCGCGCCTCGACGCGGCGCGAGGCGCCCGCCATCACGGCGCCGAGCAGGATGATGCTCTCGGCGCCGTCCTTGCCGATCAGGTCCTGCGCGGCCGTGACGAGTTCGGCATCGAGCGCCGTATAGTCGCCCGGCTTGTAGGCCGAGGTGTTCTCCAGCACGCGCGAGCCCGCGACGCGGCCAGCCAGGCCGTAGCTTTCGATCAGTTCGCGATAGATCGGCGCGACGCGCGCGCCAAAGCTGATGAGACCAATCGGCCCGCCCAGCATGCAGGCGGCGAGCAGCGCCGTTTCCGTCATCCCGACCACCGGAATGGGCAGCATCTCGCGCAACGCCTTCAGGCCGGTGTCGTACGACACCGCGATCACCACAGCGTCACAGCCTGCCGCGTGGCGCGCCGCCAGCTCCACCGCCGCATGTTCGGCGATGGCGTGCTCGGTGCGGGTTGCCACGATCGCGGCGCCGAAATCCGCCGTCACGGGGATGATCTCGGTGCCGGGCGAAGCGACCCGGCGGCCCTCGGCGGCGGCCGTTTCGGTGACGAATGCGGTGGTGTTGGCGTTGAGGACCAGGATGCGCATGTTACCGCCCGGCGAAATTCGGGACCCGGCGCTCGGCCATCGCCTTCACGCCTTCCTTGAAGTCCTCGGTCGCGCGCAGGCGCTTCTGCTCTTCCAACTCGTGTTCGGTCGCGGCCTTCACGCGGTCGGCGAGGCCGGCCCGCATCGTGGCGCGCGTCGCAAGGATCGCGAGCGGCGCGTTCTCGGCGATCTCGGCGGCGAGCTTCTGCGCCGCTGCGCGCACCTGATCCTGCGGCACCAGCACGTCGGCGAGGCCCATGCGGAGCGCTTCCTCGCCGCCGATGCGGCGGCTCGAATAGAACATCATCGCGGCATTCTGCCTGCCGATGACGGCGGGCAGCGTCTCGGTCAGCCCGAAGCCCGGATGAAAGCCGAGCCGCGTGAAGTTCGCCGCGAACCGCGTCTCCGGGCACGCCACGCGGAAGTCCGGCACCATCGCAAGGCCCAGCCCGCCGCCGACCGCCGCGCCATGGATCGCGCCGACGATCGGCTTCTTCGAACGGAACAGCCGCACCGCCTGCATGTAAAGGTGGCCGACCGGCGAGGCTTCCTCACCCGGCCGTTGGCCGGATTTGTCGAGCGCCGAGCCGTCGCCGAAATTCGCGCCGGCGCAGAAGGATTTTCCTTGCGCGGCGAGCACGACGGCGCGGCATTTTGCGTCGGCATCGAGCGCTTCGAGCGCATCGGCGATCGAATTGATCAGCACGAGGTCGAAGAAATTGTTCGGTGGACGCTGAATCTCGATCGTCGCCACGTGGCCGGACAGCTCCACGCCGATGTCCTTGTACTCAGCCATTGCGTTATCCCTTCAGAAACTCTTCCCGCGCCGCGCGGTAATCCGCCATCACGCGCATCGCGCGGGCGCAATTGTGCACATTGGTGAACAGCGGCAAACCCGCCTCGCTCAGGAGATCGACGCAGACCGCGGCGGGCCGCGTATAGCTCCACAGCAGCACGGGCTTTTTGGAGTCGCGGCCGAGCGCGATCAGGTGATCGCGGTCCTCCAAAAGGAAGCGCGGATGGCGGCCGGTGACAACAAGAACAACACCATCAACATTCGGCGATTCGGCCGCAAGGCGCGCGAACTCCGCATAGCCGCGCTCATGAATGGCCTGCGCCGTGACATCGACCGGGTTCTGCGAGCAGCCGTAAGGTGGCAGATACACGTCGATCTTTGCGCGCGTCGCGTCATCGAGAATAGGCATGTCGAGGCCGGCGAGCGCGCAGGCATCCGCCACCCAGGCGCCGCCACCGCCCGACGACGACGCGATCGCGACACGGTTGCCCGCGGGGAGCCGCTTGCCCATGCCGACGAACGCAGCCGCGATATCGACCATCTCGTCGAGATCGTTGCTCTCGATCACGCCGTATTTCGCAAACAGTTCGCGGTATTCGGCATCGTTTCCGCGCGCCGCGGTGTGCGCCACAATTGCGCGCGCGCCAGCTTCCGAGGCGCCCAAGCGATTCACGATCAGCGGCACGCCGACGCGCAAGGCGTTCTCGGCAGCACGCGCGAAGGTCGCGGTGTCCTTGATGTCCTCGATCAGCATGAGGATCGCGCCGGTCTTGCCCTCATCGATGATGAATTCGGCGAAGTCGCTCGCCGACAGGCACGCTTCGTTCCCGGTCGTCACGATATAGCGGAACGACAGCTCCTTCGGGCGGCCATGATCGAAGAACGCGAAGCCCATGCCGCCGCTCTGCGAGATGACCGCGACCTGCCCGCGCGTGCGGTCGGCACGCGGGAGCAGCGGCACGTCGCCCGGGTCCATGGCGGGACTGAAGGTCGGGCAGAGCGCGGCGGCGGTGTTGGCGAAGCCCTCGCCGTTCGGCCCGCTCACCGCCATGTCGTATTTCTTGGCGATCGCCTGCACTTCTCTCTGCAGCGCAGGGCCGGCCTCGCCCCTCTCCTCGGCAAAGCCCGAGGAGAGAATGATCGCCGCCTTCACGCCTGCCGCGCCGCAGCGCTCCAGTTCCTGCGGCACGAACTTCGCCGGAATGATCAGCGCCGCGAGATCGGGCGGCTCGGGAATGTCGGCAACCGTCTTGTAAGCCTTGAGCCCCTGCACCTCCGTCTCGCTGCGGCTCACCGGATAGATCGCGCCCTCGTACGGATGGCTCTTCATGATCTGCAGGATGCGGCCGCGCAGCCCGCGCGTGTCCGACGATGCCCCGATGATCGCGACCGATCTCGGCCACAGCAGTCTCTGGATGTCAGGCATTCAGCGCAGACCCAAGCCGCGCGCGATGATGCCGCGCAGCACTTCGGTGGTTCCGCCCTGGATGGTGAGCTTGGGCGCGATCATGGTGGCGAAGCGAAGCTGTTCTTCCAGCGTCGTGCGGTTGCCCTCGGTTTCCTCGATGAACGCACTGAGTTCGCGCACGCGGTTCGGCAGCTTCTGTTCCCACACCGTGCCCATGTCCTTGACGATCGAGCCCTCGACCACCGGCTCCTTGCCGGCCTGCAGCATGCCGTTCACCGAGACCGACATGCGCCGCAATGTGTGAAGCTGCGCCACCAGGCGCCCGAGTCCCTCGGCGCTGCGGATGTCAGGCGTCGCCCCAACCGCGCGCACCAGTTCGACCAGCACGTAAAACGTTTCGAGAAAGCGCTCCGGCCCCGAGCGCTCGTAGGCGAGCTCGCTGGTCGCCTGTTTCCACGCGCCGTCGATCTCGCCGAGCACATGATCGTCCGGCATGAATGCGTCTTCGAACACGACCTCGTTGAAGTCGTGCGCGCCGGTGAGCTGATAGACCGGGTTCACCTTGATACCGGGCGTTTTCATGTCGACCAGAAACTGCGTCAGCCCGTGGCGGCGATTCTCCTTGGTGGGCTGCGACGTGCGGAATAGCGCGATCATGTAGTCCGCGATGTGGGCATTGCTGGTCCAGATCTTGGTGCCGTTGATCAGCCAGCCGCCGTCCGTTTTCGTCGCCTTGGTTTTCGCCGCGAACAGGTCGGAGCCCGAACCCGGCTCGCTCATGCCGATCGCGAAGCACACTTCGCCGGCGCAGATGCGCGGCAGCACATCCATTTTCACGTGCTCGGGCGCATACTTCATCAGGATCGGCCCGCTCTGGCGGTCGGCGACGAAATGCAGCCGCACCGGCGCGTTGGCGACGCGGAATTCCTCGGTGACGACGTAGCGCTCGAGGAAATTGCGCTCGCGCCCGCCGTATTTCTTCGGCCAGGTCATGCCGATCCAGCCCTTGGCGCCGATGCGGCGGGAAAATTCCTTGCTGTGCGAATCGCCATGGCCGGGACGCGAGGGGTCGAAGGTGCCGCGCGCGACTTCATCGGCCAGAAACGCGCGCACGTCCCGGCGCAGTTCGTCGCATTCGGGCGGCAGGCGGATCTGGTCGAACTTGAGAGCCGTGCTCATGCGTTGATCCAATCAGCAGGCGGCAACGAGCGGCCAGAATTCTTCCGCGCCGCGCGATGCGATGCGGTTGCCGAGTGCGGCCGCCCAGTAGCTTTCGTTGCCGAAGTCGTCGCGCCACGCCAGCATGCGCAGCGTATAGCGATGCAGGATGTGCTCGTTGGTAAAGCCGATCGCGCCGTGCACCTGATGCGCAATCGCGGCACCTTCCTGCGCGGCTTCGGCGGAGCGGATTTTCGCCGCTGTCGCTTCGAGGAACACCGCGTCGTCGAATGCACCGCCGCGCGCGATTGCGTCGGCGGCGGAGTAAGCCGCCGTCATCGCGGCCGAAACCTCGCCCGCGAGGCGCGCGAGATTGTGCTGCACCGCCTGGAACTTCCCGATCGGCTTCTCGAACGCGACGCGCTCGTTGGAATAGCGCACCGTGAAATCCAGCACGGCCTGCAGCGCGCCCGCGATCTGCACGCTGCGCACCACGCAGCCCATCAGCAGCACGGCGGACTGATTGACGCCCTGCGGCGCGGGCGCGACGGCTAACGGCCTCACGCGATCGAACGTTACGATATTCGAGGGTTCGCTCGCGAGATTTGTGCCGTCGTTCAGGCGGCAGGCGGCGGTCTCGACCAGCGCAACCGACGCGCCCGCCAGCACGGCCAGATGCTTCGCCTCCTTGGCGAACGGCACGCTGCGCGCCTGCCCCGATAACGTGCCGTCGGCATTCAGCGCGATCTTGTCGTTCGGCCGCGCCGGCGCAACCGACATCGCGCCCGCCGGCGCGTTCAGGCCGGCGCGCGAGAGCAGCCATCCGGCGAGCAGCGTTTCGGCGAGCGGCACCGTCGCCGCATAGCGCCCTGCCACGCCGAGGATCGCAAAGCCGTCGGCCAGCTCCGCGCCGGCGCCGCCGTGTTCCTCCGGCACCCACGCCAGCGTCAGCCCGGCATCGGTCAGCGCCTGCCACAGCGGCGCTTTCCAGGCCGCATCCTTCGCGCTGTTGACCTCTTGCGGATCGGCCAGATCGGCGAAAATCCGCGCCGCCGTTTCGGCGACAATCGACCCGCTTTCGCTCACGGCGTTTCCTGCTTCATTCTTGCCCGCGGTCACCTTGCCGCAACGTTTGCCCGAAGCCAAGGGTTGCCCCGGCACATCGCAGCCATTAGCGTGCGCCTCAAGAACAAGAGCGGGACAGTGGGCGACCTGTCCGGCGAAACCGGAGGGACGAAATGACCAGGCTTTTTTGCTTGGCGGTCGCCATTGCGATGGCCGCCCCGTCGATTGCCCATGCGCAGCAGCCGAAGTCCGGCGGGATACTCAAAATGTATCACCGCGAGAATCCGCCCAGCATGTCGATCCACGAGGAGGCGACCTATTCGGTCAATGTCTCGTCGATGCCGATCTTTTCCAATCTCGTGATCTACGATCAGCACAAGGCGCAGAACTCGGTCGAGACCATCGTGCCGGAGCTTGCGACAAGCTGGCAATGGAGCGCTGACGGAAAGGCGCTCACCTTCAAGCTGCGCGAAGGCGTGAAGTGGCACGACGGCAAGCCGTTCACCGCAGCGGACGTGAAGTGCACGTTCGAGATGCTGGCCGGCACGTCGCAAAACCGGTTCCGTAAGAACCCGCGCAAGGACTGGTTCGTCAACGTCACCGACGTGACGCCCAAGGGCGACTTCGAGGTCACGTTCAATCTGTCGCGGCCGCAGCCCGCGCTGCTGGCGATGCTCGCCTCCGGCTACACGCCGATCTATGCCTGCCACGTCACGGCGGCGGCGCAGCGCACCAATCCGATCGGCACCGGGCCGTTCAAATTCGTCGAGCTGAAGCAGAACGAGTCGATCAAGCTCGTCAAGAACCCGGACTACTGGAAGAAGGGCCTGCCGTATCTCGACGGCATCGAATACACGATCCTGCCGAACCGCTCGACCGCGATCCTCGGTTTCGTCGCCGGCAAGTTCGACATCACCTTCCCGACCGAGGTGTCGATCCCGCTGTTGAAGGACGTGAAGTCCCAGAAAGCCGACGCGGTGTGCGTGCTCGAGCAGACCAACGTCGCCACCAACCTGATCATCAATCGCGAGAGCGCGCCGTTCGACAACGTGGATGTGCGCCGCGCGGTCGCCCTGTCGCTCGACCGCAAGTCGTTCGTCCAGATCATGTTCGAGGGCAACTCCGACCTCGGCGGCGCGATGCTGCCGCCGCCCTCCGGCGTGTGGGGCATGCCGCCGGAGGAACTTAAAACCGTGATCGGCTATGGCGACGACGTGAAGAAGAACCGCGACGAGGCGCGCAAGCTGATGGAGAAGGCCGGCTTCGGGCCGAACAAGCGCCTCGCGCTGAAGGTCTCGACACGCAATCTCGCGGTCTACCGCGATCCGGCTGTGATCCTGATCGATCAACTCAAGGACATCTACATCGACGGCGAGCTGGACGTGATCGAAAGCGGCATCTGGTTCGCCAAGGTGGCGCGCAAGGAGTATCAGGTCGGCCTCAATCTCACCGGCGCCGGCATCGACGATCCGGACCAGACGTTCTACGAGAATTTCGGCTGCGGCTCGGAGCGCAACTACACGAACTACTGCAACAAGGACCTGCAGGCGCAGTTCGACGCGCAATCGCAGGAGAAGGACGTCGCCAAGCGCAAGAAGCTCGTCTGGGAGATCGACAAGAAACTGCAGGAGGACGTTGCGCGCCCGATCCTCTATCACGCGCGGCAGGGGACGTGCTGGGCGCCGTACGTGAAGAACGTCACGATCATGTCGAACTCGTCCTACAACGGGCATCGCTACGAGGACGTGTGGATGGATAAATGAGTCGTCATCCCGGCGGGTGACGGGGAGAAAGCCGTGGCCGCCTATCTGATCCGGCGCTTCCTCCTGATGCTGCTCACGCTGTTCGGCATCTCGGTGCTGATCTTCGTGCTGCTGCGCATCGTTCCCGGCAACATCGCCGACATCCTGTTTTCCTCCGCCGGGATGGTCAATCCAGCCGACAAAGCGCAAATCGAGAAGGAGCTCGGCCTCGATCAACCGATTGCCCTCCAGTACGTCCAGTGGATCGGTGGCCTTTTGCGCGGCGATCTCGGCTACTCCTACATTTCCGAGAAGCCGACCTGGGCTGAGATTGCGCCGCGTCTGCCGATCAGCGCGAAGCTCGCCGGCATGGCGCTCGCTTTCGCGATCCTGTTCGGGATTCCGCTTGGCGTCATCTCGGCGGTGCGGCAGAACACACCGCTCGATTACGTGCTGCGCGTGATCAGCCTCAGCGGCCTGTCGCTGCCGTCGTTCTGGCTTGGACTGCTGATCCTGATGCTGTGCGTGCGCTACTTCGGCTGGCTCCCGATCTACACCACGCCGCCCGCGACGCTGTGGGATGAGTTGCTGCTCTACAGCATCCCAGCGGCGGCGGTCGGCTTCCGCTCCTCCGCGCTGATGATGCGTCTGACGCGCTCCTCGATGCTCGAAGTGCTGCGCCAGGACTACATCCGCACCGCGCGCGCCAAAGGCGCCTCCTACGCCAAGGTCAATTTCGTGCACGCCTTGCGCAACGCCGTGCTGCCGATCGTCACCATCGTGGGCATCGAGGCGGCGTTTCTGGTCGGCGGGCTGATCGTCACCGAGACGGTGTTCAACATTCCGGGGGTCGCGCGCTTTCTCGTTGAGGCGATCCGCCAGCGCGACTATCCGATCGTGCAGAACCTGGTGATGTTCATCGCCGTGACCGTCGTGACGATCAATTTCCTGGTCGACATGGCCTACCTCGCGCTCGATCCGCGCATCGCGTACGAGAAATAAATGGCCGCGATCGAAACCATCGAGACGCCGAGCCGCGAAAGCCGGCTGGCGACGCTCGGCTTCTACGTGCGGCGCTATCCGCTCGGCGCGGCCGGCGCCGTGATCGTCACGCTATTCGTGCTGATGGCGCTCTTCGCTCCGTTGATCACGCAGTTCGATCCGACACTGACCGATTCGCGTGTGTCGCTCGCAGCGCCCGGCGGCACGCATCCGCTCGGCGCCGACTTCATGGGTCGCGACATGTGGAGCCGCATCGTCTACGGCGCGCGCATCTCGCTCGCGGTCGGCGTCGGCTCGACGGGGCTCGGCTGCCTGTTCGGCGTCACGATCGGCCTCACCTCCGGCTATTTCGGCGGCTGGTACGACCTCATCGTGCAGCGCTTCATGGACATGATGCAGTCGCTGCCGCTGCTGGTGATGGCGCTGGTGATGACCGCTGCGCTCGGGCCCTCGCTTAGCAACACCATCATCGCGATCTCGATCCCGCTGGTGCCGACGGTTGCACGCGTGATCCGCTCGAACACGCTGATGCTGCGCGAGATGCCATACGTCGAAGCCGCGCGCGCCGTCGGCATGAACGAGTTTTCCATTGCGCTGCGCCATGTGCTCCCGAACACGCTAGCGCCGCTGATCGTGCTCGCGACCGCGCAGCTTGGCTCCACCATTCTGGTCGAGGCCGCGCTCTCATTCCTCGGCCTCGGCGTGCCGGAGCCGCATCCCTCGTGGGGGCGGATGCTCTCGGAATCGGCGGCCGAATATGTGCGCGTGGCGCCGTGGCTGGTGATCTTCCCGGGCGCTGCGATCAGCCTCGCGGTGTTCGGCACCAATCTCCTGGGCGACGCACTGCGCGACATCCTCGATCCGCGCCAGCGCGACTGATCATGCCGACGCAAGCCGACGCCCGGACCGACGTGCTGCTCGATGTGGCGGACCTGCGCACCTACTTCTTCCTGCGCGGCGGCGTCCTGAAAGCGGTCGACGGCGTGAGCTTCGCGCTTAAAGCCCACGAGACGCTCGCCATCGTCGGCGAGTCCGGCTGCGGCAAGTCGATGACCGCGCTCTCGCTGATGCGCCTCATTCCCGATCCGCCGGGCCGAATCGTCGGCGGCTCGGTGACGCTCGACGGCCGCGACCTGCTGGCGCTCGACGAACGCGCGATGCGCGGCGTGCGCGGCAAAGACATTTCGATGATCTTCCAGGAGCCGATGACGTCGCTCAATCCGGTGATGACGGTCGGCCGCCAGATCGCCGAAGCGCTGCTGCTGCACGAAAATATGAGCCGCGCCGAGTCGATGCGCCGCGCGGTCGCGATCTTGCGGCTCGTGCGCATCCCCGAGCCCGAGCAGCGGCTCAGGGAATATCCACATCAGCTCTCCGGCGGCATGCGCCAGCGCGTGATGATCGCGATGGCGCTCGCCTGCAATCCGAAAGTGCTGCTCGCCGACGAGCCGACCACCGCGCTCGACGTGACGATCCAGGCGCAGATCCTCGATATCATTCTCGACCTGCAGAAGAAGCTCGGCACGGCGGTGATTTTGATTACGCACGATCTCGGCGTGGTGGCCGAGACCGCGCAGCGCGTGATCGTGATGTACGCGGGCCGGAAGGTGGAGGAAGCGCTGGTCGGCGAATTGTTCGTCCGGCCGCTACATCCCTACACGCACGGCCTGATGGCCTCGATCCCGCGGCTCGAGCTGATGCGCGGAGGAACCGGCGAGACCAAACGGCGCCTGCAGGAAATCGCCGGCATCGTGCCGGCGCTCACCAATCTTCCGGCGGGCTGTTCGTTCGCGCCGCGCTGTCCCTTCGCGATCGACAAATGCCGGCGCGAGTTTCCCCCCTGCGAGGAGAAGCAGCCCGGCCACTGGGCGGCCTGCTGGCGCTCCCACGAGATTTATGGGGCCAGCCATGCCTGAGCCCCGCACCGTTCTGGAGGTCGAGAACCTCAAGAAGCATTTCCCGATCAAGAAAGGCCTGCTGCGCCGCACCGCCGGTTACGTTTACGCGGTCGATGGCGTGAGCCTGTCGATTCGTGCTGGCCAGACGCTTGCGCTGGTCGGCGAATCCGGCTGCGGCAAGTCAACCGTCGGCCGCGCGATCCTGCGGCTGATCGAGCCGACCGCCGGAAACATCAAGGTCAACGGCACCGACATCACGATTCTGAACAAGGCGGAGCTGCGCCCCTACCGCCGCCAGATGCAGATCATCTTCCAGGACCCGTTCTCCTCGCTCGATCCGCGCATGTCGGCCGGCGACATCGTCGGTGAGCCGTTGCGCGTGCACGGCGTTGGCAACGCGAAGGAGCGCCGCGCGCGCGTCGCCGACATCTTCAAGCGCGTGGGGCTCCGCGCCGAGCATGTCGACAATTATCCGCACCAGTTTTCCGGCGGACAGCGCCAGCGCATCGGCATCGCGCGCGCGCTCGCGCTAGAGCCGAGCCTGATCATCGGCGACGAGCCGGTGTCGGCGCTGGATGTTTCCATCCAGGCTCAGATTTTGAATCTCGTGATGGACCTGCAGGACGAGTTCGGCCTCACCTACCTGTTCATCTCGCACAACCTGGCCGTGGTGGAGCACGTGAGCCACCACATCGCCGTGATGTATCTCGGCCGCATCGTCGAATACACCGACAAGCGCACGCTGTTCACAGCACCGCTGCACCCCTACACCGAGTCGCTGCTCGCCGCCGTGCCGGTGCCGGACCCCTCAATCAAGCGCCGGAAGATCGTGCTGCAAGGCGATGTGCCAAGCCCGGTCAAGCCGCCGCCCGGCTGCCACTTCCACACCCGCTGCCCGTATGTGTTCGATCGGTGCAAGGTGGAGGACCCGAAGCTGCGTGAAGTGCGGCCAGGGCAGCTTGTGGCGTGTCACTTGCGCTAGGGCGTGTACTCATGCATTCGCCATGTCCGCTTTGCTTCCAAACGCCGCGCAATTGACCCCCAATCGGCGCGCCGATATTGTCGCGGCAGTTGCAAAACGGTTTGATTTTTCCATCAAAACGACGGAGGGCGCTCGTGCGAACTCTCATGGGGATCGGCATCATCTCGCTTCTTGCGGTTCAAACTATTTTCGCCGCCGATACGCCGATTACGAGCAACCCGATTCCCGAACCCATCGTGAAGCGCGGAATTGCGGTCGAGGTCAAAGATCTGGCGCGACTGCCTGATACCCGCGGCCTGCGGCCCGCCGATCAGGACGTGAAGCCGGCCGGCTGGGCGCGCATCAACTACGTGCGAGACCTTCCCGACGGCCGCCGCTTCGCCAACGACTCGCGCGGTTTCCTGTATCAGATCGATTCGAGTAATCAGTCCCGCGTGTACGCGAATCTGGCGGAGACTTTTCCGCACGCAGTCTATAACCGGCTCTCGAGCGGCTTCATCGCATTCGTCTTCCATCCGGAGTTCGCGCGGAACGGCCTGTTCTACACCGTGCACGCCGAGCACGGCCCCGGCAACCCGGCGACGCCCGACTTCATCCCGCCGGGGTACGGGCTGAAGGACGTGACCCACCACAACATCGTCACGGAGTGGCGCGCGACGAACCCGGCCGCCGACACATTTGCGGGCACCCGGCGCGAGCTCCTGCGCACGGCCCACGTGGTCGCCAACCTGACGCATCCGCTCAGCGCGGTCGAGTTCAACGCGACGGCCAGGCCCGGAAGCGAGGACTACGGCCTGCTCTACATCAGCGGCAGCGATCATGGATTCAGCAACGGCGGCGGACCAAACCAGAGCAATCCCGCGCAGACACAGCGTCTCGACTCGGTCATCTCTGCCATGCTGCGCATCGATCCGCGCAGTCCGTCAGTGACGGGTGGGCGGAAGGGATTGGGCGATTACACGATTCCAATGTCGAACAAGTTTGCCGCGCTCGGCCCGCCCGTGCTGGGCGAAATCTACGCCCACGGATTCCGCAACGCCCACAGGCTGTCTTGGGACACCGACGGCACCATGCTCGTCAACGACATCGGGATGAACCACATCGAGGAGATCAATATCGTCCGCAACGGCGGGAATTACGGCTGGATGGCGCGCGAGGGTTATTGGGAAAACGGCCGCTGGCGCGGTGGCAAGATGGGCGAAGTCGGCGCGCTGGGCGAACTCTACCCGCTGCCCGACGATATCCTGGACGGGCGCCGGAAGGACGGCTTCACCTATCCGGTCGCGCTCTACGACCACGACGAAGGGCGGGCGATCACCGGCGGGTTCGCGTATCACGGCCGGATCGCCGCGCTGCGCGGCAAGTATGTCTTTGGCGACATTCATGGCGGCCGCGTCTTTGTCGCGGACCTTGCCACGCTGAAGAAGGCCGAGGGCGGGCCGCCCCGCAATGTGGCGCCGATTGAGGAAGTGCAACTCTACGAGCGGGACGCCGGCGGCAAGCGGGTGGATGTATCGCTGCAGGAGCTCATCGATCGGAAAATGGGCTCCAAGGCCGGCCGCGCCGATCTCTTCATCAGCCAGACCCGCGACGGCGAGCTGCTCATCACGTCAAGACAGGATGGCACCATCCGAATGCTTGTTCCAGACAGCGGTGGCACAAACTAAATTTGCGCCGGTTGGCGCCGCCTGTTCGCGCTAGTGCCCTGAACCTGAAGTTCGCACTCACCAAGCCGCAAACACGGTTGCGAACTTCAGGCTCAAAAGGGCACTAGATTCATAAAGTTGCTAGTGTCCTTCGATTCCGAAGTTCGCATCAGATCGTGCTGCAAGGTCGGCCGAACTTCGGAATCGGGACACTAGCGCGCACATCCAGCCATCGTCATTGCCGGGCTTGACCCGGCAATCCATCATCTGAAAACGTTTCGTCTGTTTTCGATGGATGCGCGGGTAAGCCCGCGCATGACGCGTGAGAGCAAATGCGCCCGTTCCGCCCCGAAGCCTCCTGCCCGCTCGACGGCATCCGCGTGCTCGACCTCTCGCGCCTCGTCGCCGGCAACATGCTGAGCCTGCAGCTCGCGGACTTCGGCGCCGAGGTGATCAAGATCGAGGACCCGCGCAAGGGCGATCCGTTGCGCGACTGGCGCACCGACAACATCAGCGTTCACTGGAAGGTCTACGCACGCAACAAGAAGAGCGTGACGCTGAACCTGCGCGACGCCGACGGGCTGGACCTGCTGCGCAAGCTGGTCGCAACCGCCCAGGTGTTCATCGAGAACTTCCGCCCCGGCACGCTTGAGGACATGGGCATCGGACCGAAGGCGCTGCTGGCGATCAATCCCCACCTCATCATCGTGCGCGTATCGGGCTGGGGGCAGGACGGGCCTTATCGCCTCAAGCCCGGCTTCGGCAGCCTGGTCGAAGGCATGTCGGGCTTCGCGTCGAAGAACGGCTTTGCGGATCGCCCGCCGGTGCTGCCGCCGCTCGCGCTCGCCGACATGATCGCGGGGCTGTACGGCTCGAACGCCGTGCTGATCGCGCTACGCGAAATCGAGCAGAACAGTGGTCAAGGGCAGGTCATCGACCTGCCGCTGCTCGATCCGATCTTTTCGATCCTCGGACCGGAGGCGGCGCTCTACCAGCTTACAAAGAAGATCGAGCCGCGCGTCGGCAGCCGCTCCAACAACACCGCGCCGCGCAATGTCTACGAAACCAGCGACGGCCGTTTCATCGCGATCTCGGCCTCGATCCAGTCGATGGCCGAGCGGCTCTACCGGGCGATCGGGCGCGCCGACATGATCGACGATCCGCGCTTTCGCACCAACACCGACCGTGTGAAGAATATCGACGAGGCTGACCGGCCGGTCGCCGACTACATCAAGGCGCGCACGCTTGCCGAGAACCTCAGCATCTTCGAGGCCGCCGAAGTCACCGCCGCGCCGGTGTACGACATCGACCAGTTCATCGCCGACCCGCACGTGCGGGCGCGGGAAATCGTAACCGACTTGCCCGACCCCGAGATGGGCAGCGTGCCGATGCACGCCGTAGTGCCGCGCCTGTCCGGCACGCCGGGTGAAATTCGCACGCCTGCGCCCGCGCTCGGCGAGCACAATGATGCAATACTCGGCGGCCTCGGGCTCGACGCTGCCGCGCTAGACGATTTGCGCCAACGGAAGGTCATATGAGCGACGCAACGGATCGCACGCTGCCGGTTTGGCGCTCGGCACTCTATGTGCCTTCGAACGTGCCGAAATTCATCGACGGCGCGCACAAGCGCGGCGCGGACGCGATCATCGTCGACCTCGAGGATTCCGTGCCGATCGCCGAGCGCCCCGCCGCGCGGCGCGATCTGCTGGCGACGGCCGAGAGCGTTTCGCGCGGCGGCGCCGACGTCATCGTGCGCATCAACCGGCCGTGGCGGCAGACCATGCTGGACCTCGAAGCCGTGATTTCGCCGCGCGTGAAAGCGCTCGCCGTCACCAAGGTGGACAGCGCCGATCACATCCGGCTGATCGCCGAAGTCGTCAGCGAGCTTGAGGCCGAGCGCGGCATGATGGTTGGCTCAACTCAATTCATGGCCATGATCGAGACACCCGGCGCCTGGTTCCAGATGCCGGAGATCGCCAAGGCGGACAAGCGCATCATCGCGCTCACGCTAGGCGGGGAGGACTTCGCGCTGACCATGGGCATGCTGCCGACCGCTGAGGCGCTGATGATGCCGAAGCAGCAGCTTGCCATCGCGGCGCGCGCCGCCGGCATCCTGCCGCTCGGCTTCATCGGCACGGTGGCGGACTACAAGGACCTCGATGCGTTTCGCCAGACCGTGCGGCGCTCGCGCCGGCTCGGTTTCCGCGGCGCGTCGGTGATCCACCCCAGTCAGATTCCGATCCTGAACGAAGAGTTTTCGCCGGGCGCGGACGATGTCGCGTCGGCACGCAGGAT
The DNA here is from genome assembly GCA_034669125.1 of Hyphomicrobiales bacterium. Taxonomy (GTDB): domain Bacteria; phylum Pseudomonadota; class Alphaproteobacteria; order Rhizobiales; family Xanthobacteraceae; genus PALSA-894. The sequence goes on along the minus strand of JAXDOA010000121.1, from coordinate 1,534 downwards.
CGTCGCGGCTTACGATGAGGCGGTCGCGGCCGGACGCGGCTCGATTTCGGTCGACGGCAAGATGATCGACGTGCCGGTGGTGCTGCGCGCGCAGGAATTGCTTGCGATTGATGGCGCCATTCAGGAACGCGAAACGCGGAAGAAAAAATGAGCGCCCTCCCCGAATACGAACTCTTTGCCATCCGCTACGCGACGCGCGAGGCGCGGCGCGCGGATCACTTCATCGGCGGCGACCCGCATGACGGCCCGATGCCGATGGACTATTTCGTCTGGGTCGCGAAGGGACCGGAGCGGTCGTTCGTAATCGACTGCGGCTTCACCGCGGAAACCGCCGCCAAACGCAAGCGCACGTTCCTGCGCGATCCGATCGAGGCGCTCAAGCTGATCGGCCTCGACGCCGACACCGTGCAGGACGTGATCCTCACCCACCTGCATTACGATCACGTCGGCGGATTCAACCGTTTTCCGAAGGCGCAATTCCATCTGCAGGAGCCGGAAATCCACTACGCCACCGGCCGCTTCATGCGCTATCCGCGCCTGTCGCATTCCTTCGAAGTCGAGGACATCGTCGGCGTGGTGCGGCTCAATTTCGCGCACCGCGTCATGTTCTACAACGGCGGCGCGGAGCTCGCGCCCGGCATCACGCTGCACCCGGTCGGCGGGCACTCGATGGGGCTGCAATTCGTGCGCGTGCACACGCGGCGTGGCTGGGTCGTGGTCGCCTCCGACACCACGCATTTCTACGAAAACATGATGACTGGCCGCCCGTTCACCACCGCGTTCCACATCGGGCTGATGCTGGAGGCCTACGACACGCTACGCGAGAACGCGCCGACGCCGCAGCACATCGTGCCGGGGCACGATCCGCTGGTGATGAAATTCTATCCGCCGCCGAGCGCGGAGTTGGCCGGCGTCGTGGCGCGGCTCGATGTCACGCCCGACGACGCGGAGCTTGCGAACATCAAGGCATAGCGGGCCCAAACGGCCGATGTTAGGGTTCCCGCCTGTTTCCAAGGGGAGAGAACGAATGTCTCAATCGTTGAACCGCCGCCGTTTCCTGGCTTCGACCGCGCTCGGCGCGGCCGCGCTCGCCGCGCCTTCCGTGCTGCGCGCGCAAGGCGCGCCGGTCAAAGTGGGAATCCTGCAGCCGACCTCCGGCGCCATGTCGTACTCGGGCCAGCAGGGCCGCATCGGCGCGACACTCGCGCTCGAGGAGATCAGCGCGACCGGCATCAAGTCGCTCGGCGGCGCCAAGATCGAGCCGGTGTTCGGCGACGCGCAATCGACGCCGGACGGCGGCAACGCCGAGGTCGAGAAGATGAACGGCGCCGGCTGCGCCGCGGTGGTCGGCGGCTACGTCTCGTCCATCTGCCTCGCGGCGAGCCAGACCGCGGCGCGCTACGACCTGCCTTATATCGTCGACGTCGGCGTCGCCGACTCGATCGTCACGCGGGGCTTGAAGAACACGTTCCGCTTCGGCCCCGGTTTCGGCGTCATCGCGAAGGCGGCGATCGACAACCTGATCACGCTCAAC
>JAXDOA010000120.1:0-8599 GCA_034669125.1 Hyphomicrobiales bacterium | reverse complement strand
ACGCGCGCGCGAGGAGAGCGCTCGCCGGTGCTGCGTTACAAAGCGAGGACGCAATGCAGAAGGCGATTGACGTCGCGGTCTTGCGCCGGATGGAGGCCGACATCGACGGGGACGGACGGATTGAACTGGTGGAGATGCTCGCCCACGCGAGACGGTCTGCGAAGACGGCAAATCCGCTCGAGTCGACCGTTCGAATAATCCTCGGGATGGACAACGATGGTGACGGCAAGACAACCCTTGACGAGTTCAACGCGGCTGTAACGGCGATTTTCCGGCTGGTCGATACAGACGGAGATGACGTCGTCACCAAAGAGGAGCTTGATGCATATCGCGTCCGCACGGGGCAGATCACCGCGGCGCAAGCCAACGCTCCGCTCGGCGAGGCGACGAAACGCCAGCAAGAGGAGCAGGAAAGAGTTGCGCGCGAGCGTGCAGCCTGCGCAATGCCACAACCGTCCGAGCGCGCAACGGTGATGCTTCTCTCGGCCTATGAAGCCGATGCGCTTTCGACCACGACGATTTGGTCACAGGACGTGGCCGTGGGGACCGGTACGATCACAGTGCAGCCGGGCACGGCACCGATTTATCTGGTCGTCGCGTCGTTTCGGCCGACGATCTGGCGCGTACAGGGTGCCGCCGAGCGCATCGAGCGGCTGGTGCTCGCTGGCAACAATACAGGGCCGAACGCCGGCCGAAGGGATCAACTGCCGCTCGTCGGTGCGACTGGAATTGCGGCCGAGCGCGTGACCTTTCTGGGCCGGCCGGGATGTATCGGCTACTTCACCGAGGTCCCTTCCATCAAGGCGGCGACCGCGGCAGGCGTGGTGCGCGGCGAAACTGGCCGTGAGCCTACGGTCATCGCGGGAAAATACGAAGTCTCGGGCTTCCTCGTCCCGGCCGGCGAGGTGATCACGAGGCGCAACGAGGGGAAGGCGCAGCTCACAATCATCAAAGAGGGCGGAGTGCTGCGCCTGCAGGGCGACACCAAGAACATCGTAGTGCGCACGCCCTCTGGAAGCCTGGTCAGCGAGCTTTATAGCTTCTCACCCGGCGGGATCGTGGAGGTTGATCCGAAGGATGTCTTCGCTAGCAAGCCAGCCAAGCCGTATGAGGTTCTGCCGCAGCAGGCCGGTCTCATTCAGCTTGTGCAATCTGGCGCGCTTACGCAAAACGGCCGTGGCGAATTCCTGATCCACAAAAAAACAGATTTCCCGCCGAGCTTTATGGTGCACATTCGGTGAAGTTTCTTCTGTTACGCGGCGTGCCCGAGCCGGACGGTGATCCGGGACATTCCGACATCATCTCAGAGGAAACCGGGCTGTCGCTCAAGAAAGCGCGCCAGTGATGCTCTTCATTCCGCCGCCGCCGCGATGCTCATGGTGGCGCGAATCTCGGCGCGAAACTCGTCGATCAGCGTGAGCTTCTTGCCTCGCTCGACGTGCCAGTAGGTCCAGCCGTTGCAGGCTTCCGCGCCTTGCGCGATCGCACCGACGCGATGGATCGAGCCGACCACGTTGCCGATCTGCAGGGCGCCGTCGGCGCGCACCAATGCCGAGACCTTGCGCTTGGCATCGAACATCGTTTCGCCCGGCATGATCATGCCGCGTTCGAGCAGCGCGGCAAACGCCACGCGCGGCGCCTCGCGCGCGGTCATGAACGGCGCAAGCGAAGCCTCCGGCATCGGCTCCACGGCGGAGATACGCGCCTCGGCCGCGGCAGCATAGGCGGGATCGCGTTCGATCCCGATGAACTGGCGGCCGAGGCGCTTTGCGGCGGCCCCGGTGGTGCCGGTGCCGCTGAACGGATCGAGGATGAGGTCGCCGGGGCGCGATGAGGAAAGGATCACGCGCGCGAGCAGCGCCTCGGGCTTCTGGGTCGGGTGAATTTTCTTGCCGTCGCGGCCCTTCAGTCGCTCCTCGCCGGTGCACAGCGGGATGGTCCAGTCGGAGCGGACCTGAATGTCCTCGTTGCCGGCCTTGAGCGCCTCGTAATTAAACGTATAGCCCTTCGCGCCCTGATCGCGCGCGGCCCAGATCATGGTCTCGTGCGCGTTGGTGAAGCGTCGGCCGCGGAAGTTGGGCATCGGATTGGTCTTGCGCCACACCACGTCGTTGAGCATCCAGAAGCCGAGGTCCTGCAGGATTGTGCCGACGCGGAAGATGTTGTGATAGGAGCCGATCACCCACAGCGTCGCCGACGGCTTCATCACGCGGCGCGCGGCCATCAGCCAGGCACGGGTGAAGTCGTCATAGGCAGCGAACGAGGATAATTTGTCCCAGTCGTCGTCGACCGCGTCGACCTTGCTGTCGTCGGGGCGCTTGAGATCGCCCTGGAGCTGCAGATTGTACGGAGGATCGGCGAATACGAGGTCGACCGAGGCCGGCTCCAACCGCGTCATCTCGGCGACGCAATCGCCGACGACGATGGTGTGAGAATTGGCCGCAAGATGTGTGCGGGGCGTCCGACTGGACGCCACGCGACGCGACACACGCATGACTTTACATCACTCGGGTACGCGGTCGGAGACGCGAATACCTGACAACCGACTGCCCGCATCATGGCGGCCCAAGGTAAAAACAGACTTAAGCTATCGGAAAATATGAATTTTCTTGTTAGCCAAGTAGTAACCATATCGCCCTCTCGGGCGTTGATGCTTTGGCGGCTGGTCATGGTGCAGTGCGGCCTCAGGACCCGGCCGATGGACTTGAGTGCGCCGGTCAGCGAGTATTGAAACGGGGCGACTGGAGGAGACGATGCGTTACGACGAGCTGCCGCAGAGCGACAATATCGAGGATCGCCGCGGCGATTCATCCGGCGGCGGCGGTGGCGGCGGGTTCGGCTTCCCGATGGGCGGTCGCGGCGGCCTCGGAATTGGTACCATCGTTATTCTCGGCATCGTCGGATATGCGCTCGGGATCGATCCGCGCCTGCTGATCGGCGGCGCCGAGATGGTGATGGGCGATCGGCCCGGCCAGCAAGCACCGAGCCAGCCTTCCGGGAAAACCGGCGCGCCGAGCGACGAGATGGGCAAGTTCGTCGCGCGGATTCTGGGTTCAGCCGACGTGCAGTGGAAGCTGATCTTTGAAGCTGCCGGCCAGCGCTACAAGCCGCCGACCCTGGTGATGTTCAGCGGCGCGACCCGCGCGGATGCCTGCGGCATGGCGCAGTCCGCGATGGGGCCGTTCTATTGCCCGCCCGACCAGAAGATCTATCTCGATACCTCGTTCTTCCGCGATCTCGAGCGCCGCTTCAAAGGCTGCGATGCGGGATCGAGCTCGTGCCAATTCGCGCAGGCCTACGTGATCGCGCATGAGATCGGCCATCATGTGCAGAACCAGCTCGGTATCCTGCCGAAGGTGCAGCAACAGCAGCGCGGCTTGAGCAAGACGGAGGCTAACCACCTGCAGGTGAGGGTCGAGCTGCAGGCCGACTGCTTCGCCGGCATCTGGGCGTCGCGCGCGGACAAGCAGTGGCAGCTGATCCAGCCGGGCGACGTGGAAGCCGCCATGCGCACTGCGGCGGCGATCGGCGACGACCGACTGCAGAAGCAGGCACAGGGCTACGCCATCCCCGACAGCTTCACCCACGGCTCTTCCGAACAGCGCCAGCGCTGGTTCCAGACCGGGCTGAAATCCGGCACGGTCGCGGCCTGCAACACCTTTGCGGCCCAGCAGCTGTAGCTGATGCCCGGCGTTGACGAGTCCCGCGCGTTCATCCCGCTCAAGATCGCGGTGTTGACCGTTTCGGACACACGTTCGCTTGACGATGACAAGTCGGGGTCGACACTTGCCGAGCGCATCGGGAAGGCGGGCCACGCGGTCGCGGCGCGCACGATCGTCACCGACGATGTGGAGAAAATCCGCCAGCAGGTAAAAACCTGGATCGCCGATGCCGCGATCGATGTGGTGATCACGACCGGCGGCACCGGCTTCACCGGCCGCGACGTGACGCCGGAGGCGCTTGAGCCGCTGTTCGAGAAACGCATGGACGGCTTCGCCACGCTCTTTCTGATGGTGAGCCACGCCAAGATCGGCACCTCGGCGATCCAGACGCGCGCGACCGCGGGTGTCGCGGGCGCGACCTACATCTTCTGCCTGCCGGGCTCGCCCGGCGCCTGCCGCGACGCTTGGGACGAGATCCTCGTGCACCAGCTCGACTACCGCTACCGCCCCTGCAATTTCGTGGAGATCATGCCGCGGCTCGACGAGCATTTGCGGCGGGCGAAATCCAAAGGCGCCACGGTCTAACTTCCGACGCGAACTCTTGTCGCAGCCGCGCGCGCCAGATCGCGGGTACGATCCCGCCCGACAAGCGATCGGGGAGGGCGGCATGGCGATCATCAGGCGTTGTTTGCTCGGCGTGGCTTTTGCGCTGACTATCGGCGCGGCTTTTGAAGCCCACGCCCAATATCCCGAACGCGGCCTCACGTTGATCGTCCCTTATGGCGCGGGCGGCGGCACCGACATCACGGCGCGCTTGCTCGCCAAGGATCTCGAAGCCGTGCTCGGCAAGCCGGTGACGGTCGAGAACCGCGCCGGGGGAGCTGGCTGGATCGGCTGGGGCGCGCTCGCGCAAGCGCGGCCCGATGGTTACACCCTCGGCTACCTCAACGTGCCCAGCATGTATGGCGGCTATCTCGATCCGAAGGTCGGCCGCAAGGAAAGCCTCGACAGCTTCACGCCGCTGATGAACCACGTGATCGACTACAACATCTGGGCCGTGAAGGCCGACAGTCCCTATCGGAGCGTGAAGGACGTGATCGAGGCCGCGAAGAAGACGCCGGATGCCATCACGGTCACGGCCTACGGCGCCGGCAGCGACGATCATCTGGCGATCCTCGGCATCTCGGCCGAAACCGGCACGAAGTTCGTCGTCATACACTCACGCTCCACCGCCGAGGCCAAGACTCAGGCGCTTGGCGGGCATGTCGAGGTGCTCGGCGCGAACATCAGCGAAGTGGCCGAGGAGGTGCGCTCCGGCCAGCTGCGGCTGCTCGGCGTCATGGCGCCGGAGCGCTCGCGCTTTCTTCCCGACGCGCCGACCTTCAAGGAGCAGGGGTACAGCCAGGTCTGGTCGGTCTCGCGTGGCATCGCGGCCCCGGCAGGCCTGCCGAAGGATGTCGAGGCAAAGCTCACCGCGGCGCTCGAAGCGGTGCTCTCCACGCGCGAGCACCAGGGCAAGGCCGAGGCGTTGAGCCTGCAGACGCAGTCGATCAAGGGCGACGAATACCGCAAATTCCTCAAGGAGAACGAGGAGAGCACGAAGCGACTGATGGGGTGGTGAGGCGGCCAGCGTTCGGCCCGCTGTTTGTTGCAGAATCCGCACACTCCGTCGGCAAAGCGATAGTCGCCCGCCGAAGTCCCGTACCGGCCGCCTTCGTTCCCTGTAGGCTCAGCCCAAAAGCCCGCTAGGCGGGCTCGAGTGCGTTGAAATTTGGGGTTGGGCGTGGCGTTTCACAACCATCGTCATCGTGCGCGCCTGCGCGCGGCGTTGCTTGCGTCGAACGCGCTCATCGCCGCGCCTGCGGCTGCGCAAGACGGGACGTGGGTCGCGGCTGGCCCGGTTGCAGATTGGAATACCAACACAAACTGGGCTCCCGCCACCGTCCCATCGGGAACGGCGACCTTCAACGGCGCCGGTAGCGCGGGGATCGTATTCGCCAACGCGGTGACGACAGTCCAAACGTTGAACTTCACGCCCGGACTTCAGGTGTACACGTTCGACATTTGCGCGTGTCAGGAATTCCGCATCACCGGCGCCGGCGTCATCAATCCATCGGCCCCTGCGCCGGTGTTCGCAGTCGACGGTGGCCTCCTGTCATTCCGGAACAGCAGCACGTCGGGGAATGCGACCGTAGCCAATGTTGGCGGCCGCGTGGATTTCCGTCAGAGCAGCTCGGCCGGCACCGCCGACATCACCAATCGCGCCGGCGGGGTCACCACGTTCGGCAACGACAGCAGCGCCGCCAACGCGACCATCACCAACCGGGCCTTCAGCGCAACCGACTTCATGCGGAGCAGCAACGCCGGGCATGCCGACATCACCAACAATGGCGGCCTCACGGCATTCTTCAACGATGCGAATGCGGCGTTTGCCACCATCACCAACCGCAACGGCGGCGGCACCTTGTTCTTCGACATGAGCAAGGCCGGCACCGCCAGCATCACCAACCGGGATCTCAGCGGCACCAGCTTCGAGAACAGGAGCAGCGCCGACCACGCCGACATCACCAACAACAGCGGCATCACGCTGTTCTTCAACCAGGCCACGGCCGGCTCCGCCACGATCACCAACCGCAATGGCGGCGCCACCGTCTTCAACGACCGCACGACGGCCGAGGACGCCACTATCATCACGCGGACCGGCAGTTTCGTGCAGTTCTTCGACAGATCGACCGGCGGCAACGCGCGCTTCATCACCGATGCCGGCGGCATTGTCGATTTCTCCGAAACCAAGGGCCTCGCCAATGACGGGCGCATCAGCGCCGGCTCGATCGAGGGCGGGGGCACCTATTTCATCGGCGCCGGCAACATCCTGAGCGTCGGCGGCAACAATCTCTCGACCGAGGTGAGCGGCGTCATCGCCGACTTCAACCCATGCGGCTGCGGACCTGCGGGCCCCGGCGCGCTGGTGAAAGTCGGCACCGGCACCATGATCCTGTCCGGCATGAACACCTATACGGGCGGCACGACCTTCAAAGGCGGTACAGTGTCGGTGTCGCAGGAGGCGAATCTCGGCGGCCTGGCTGGAGGACTGACGTTCGACGGCGGTATTCTGCAAGTGACGGGCACGAGCTTCCATTCGACGGCGCGGCCGATCACGTGGGCTGCCGGCGGGGGCGCCTTCGACATCGCCAACGCAACAAATACTTTCACGGTAAGTCAGTTTCTCGGCGGCGCCGGGGGATTGAGCAAGTTCGGCCCCGGCACGCTCGTTCTGTCGGGCGCGAACAGCTATGCCGGCGGCACCACGCTCGCGGGCGGTACGCTGAGCATCTCGGCGAACAACAATATCGGCACCGGGCCGCTCGCGATGCTCAACGGCACGACGCTGCAACTCACCGGCTTCTTCCTCGACTTCACGCACCCGACAAGCATCGCGGGCGATCCGACGATCAATGTCCCGACCATCAATACGGCGATGATGTCGGCGCCGATCGCCGATGGCGCCACGCCGGGCGAACTGGTCAAGACCGGCACCGGCACACTGATTCTCACCGCGGCGAACACTTATACGGGCGGTACCTTCATCGACCACGGCACGTTGCAACTCGGCAACGGCGGCGCGAGCGGATCGATCCTCGGCGATGTCCGCAACGATGCCAATTTCGCGATCGTCCGCTCGGACGTGTTCACCTTCGCCGGACTGATCTCCGGGGCGGGCAGGTTCGAACAAGCAGGTAGCGGCACGACGATTTTCACCGCCAACAATACATACACCGGCAATACGGTCATCAGCGGCGGCACGCTTCAACTCGGCAACGGCGGGACGACCGGCGCGATCGCGTCGAGCCTCGTCACGAACCTCGGCATTCTGGCGTTCAATCGCTCCAATACCTACGACTTCGGCGCCGTCATCTCCGGCACAGGCGCCGTGCAGCAGAACGGCACAGGCACAACGATATTCGGTGCCACCCACAGCTATACCGGCGCCACGACCGTGAATGCCGGAACGCTGATCGTGAACGGCTCGATCGCGACATCCAGCGGCGTGACGGTGAATACGGGCGGCACGCTCGGCGGCACCGGCAATGTGGGCAAGACCACGATCAATGGCGGCTCGCTCTCGCCCGGCAATTCGATCGGCACGATCGCGATCAACGGCAGTCTCAGTTTTGTCGGCCCCGGCAACTACATCGTCGAGGTCTCGCCGGCGGCGGCCGACAAGACCAACGTCACGGGCGCGCCCGGTAGCGCCGCGCTCGCCGGAACGCTCAGCGCAATCGCAACCGGGGGCCTCTACACCGTCGGCAAGAAGTACACGGTGCTCAACGCGACCGGCGGCGTCTCCGGCACGTTCGCCAATCTCGCGATCAGCGGCAGCTTCGGCATCACCAAGCCGCACATCGAATACGACGCCAACAACGTCTATCTGGTCCTCGATCCGAACGCGATTTCGCCGTCCCTTGCCGGCGCGACGCCCAACCAGCGCGCCGTCGCAGGCGCCGTCGACAAGGCGATTGCGGCCGGCAGCCGGTCGGCGCCGTTCCTTGCGCTGTTCAATCTCACCGCCGCGCAGCTTCCCGGCGCGCTCGATCAGCTCTCGGGCGAAGTGCATGCGAGCACAGCGGGCGTGCTGGTGGATGAGAGCCTGTATCCGCGCTCGGCCGTGCTGGGGCGCTTGCGGCAGGCGTCCTATGGCGGCGACTCACAGATGGCCTCGCTCTCGATGGGAGGGCCGCAGGCCTTCGCGGGCGGGGAAGAACTCAGCGCGCTCGCTTACGGCAAATCGCCGATCGTCACCAAGGCGCCGCCTCTTGCCTCGCAGCCGGGTTACGACGTCGTGTTCTGGGCGCAGGGGTTTGGCGCGCGCGGCAGGTTCGATACCGACGGCAATGCCGCGGCCGTGCGGCGCGATCTCGCGGGCTTCTTCACCGGGG
>JAXDOA010000119.1:0-3149 GCA_034669125.1 Hyphomicrobiales bacterium | reverse complement strand
CAGCGCGGTGCGCGCCCCGCCGATGTGCAGGAAGCCGGTCGGGGAGGGCGCAAAACGGGTGACGATCTCACTCATCGGCGGGTCGTGTACCATAGCTCCGGGCGATGCAACACATTTGGCATTGGATACCGATTTGCCTATATCCCGCGCGTTGGGCTCTCGCCAAAAGCAGGATTCTTAGATGTCGGTTGCCGAAAAGGTGGAACCAGAGGCCGGGCGCGATTTCATCCGCGACATCGTGGCGGACGATCTCGCGGCGGGCCGTCACAAGAGTGTCGTGACGCGTTTTCCGCCCGAGCCGAACGGCTATCTGCACATCGGCCACGCGAAATCGATCTGCCTGAATTTCGGCGTCGCGCAGGAATTCGGCGGGCATTGCAATCTGCGTTTCGACGACACCAATCCGACCAAGGAAGAACAGGAATACATCGACGCCATCGAGGCCGATGTGCGCTGGCTCGGTTTCGACTGGGGCGCACACCTCTATCACGCGTCGGATTACTTCGAGCGGCTGTACGGCTGGGCGGAGGAGCTGATCCGCGCCGGCAAGGCCTATGTGGACGACCAGACGCAGGAGGAAACCCGCGCCACACGCGGCACTCTCACCGAGGCCGGGCAGAACAGCCCGTTCCGCGAGCGTTCGGTGGAGGAAAATCTCGCTCTGTTCCGCCGCATGCGCGCGGGCGAATTCCCCAACGGTGCGCGCGTGCTGCGCGCGAAAATCGACATGGGCAGCGGCAACATCAACCTGCGCGACCCGGTGCTCTACCGTATCCTGCATGCACATCACCCGCGCACCGGCGAGACGTGGAAGATCTATCCGAGTTACGACTACGCGCATGGCCAGTCCGATGCGATCGAGGGCGTGACGCATTCGATCTGCACGCTGGAATTCGAGGATCACCGGCCGCTGTACGAGTGGTTCCTGGACAATCTCCCGGTGCCGTCGCACCCGCACCAGTACGAGTTCGCGCGGCTCAATCTGACCTACACGGTGCTGTCCAAGCGCGTGCTCAATGCGCTGGTGAAGGGCGGACACGTATCCGGCTGGGACGATCCGCGTATGCCGACGCTCGCGGCGCTGCGCCGGCGTGGCGTGCCGCCCGCGGCGCTGCGCGATTTCGCCAAGCGCATCGGCGTCGCCAAGGCGAACAGCCTGGTCGATCTCGGCGTGCTGGATTTCTCCATCCGCGAGGTGCTCAACAAATCCGCGCAGCGGCGCATGGCGGTGTTAAAGCCGCTCAAGGTCGTGATCGAGAACTACGAAGGGCCGGGCGAGGAGCTTGACGCCATCAATCACCCGGACGATGCCGCGGCCGGCACGCGGCGCGTCAAGTTCGGCCGCGAGATCTTCATCGAGCAGGACGACTTCATGGAGAACCCGCCGAAAAAGTTCTTCCGGCTTTCTCCCGGCACCGAGGTGCGGCTGCGCTATGCGTATTTCATCACGTGCAAGAGCGTGGTGAAGGACGCCGCGGGCAACATCACCGAGCTGCGCTGTACCTACGATCCGGCGACGCGCGGCGGCAACGCGCCGGACGGGCGCAAGGTGAAGGCAACGATCCACTGGGTGTCGGCGGCGGACAGCGTGCGGGCGCAAGTGCGGCTGTACAATCCGCTGTTCACGAAACCCGAGCCGGACGTGGCGAATTTTGCGAACGACCTCAATCCGAACTCGCTCGAGGTGTTGAGCGACGCGCGCGTCGAGCCGGCGCTCGCCGCCGGTAATTCCCCCGAGCCGGTGCAGTTCGAGCGGCTCGGCTATTTCGCGCGTGACAAGGACTCAGCGCCCGGCAGGCCCGTGTTCAACCGCACCGTCGGCCTGCGCGACAGCTACGCGAAGGTAGCCGACAAATAATTGCGCGTTCCCGGCCCGTTCCCGGCGCAACCCTGCGCCAACCGGTAGTAGCATAACCCGGTCTTGGGTTGCGTCGCGGGTCGCCGATGGCGGACGGGGGCAGGGGAGCGAAAGCTCGCACATGGGATGTCGCGCGGCCGCGCGGCGTCGCGTGGCCGTCCGCCGATACGCTCGGCGGTGCGCGCGACGTCATCTCGCGCTGGTTCGCGACCGACACGGCGGCAGGCCGTCTGCTGCCCTGGCTGCCGATCTGTTTCGGGTTCGGCATTGCGGTCTATTTCACGGCGCATCGCGAACCGACGCTGTGGGCGGCGCTGCCGCTCACATTCGTGCTCGTCGCCGTGTCGTTTCTGGCGCGCGCACGCCCCGTTGCGTTTCCGCTGTTGCTGGCGCTGACGGCCGCCGCGGCCGGCTTTGCGACCGCGACGTGGCGCAGTGCGCGCATCGCGCACCCGATCCTGCAGCACACCGCCTGGAATATCCCGATCGCGGGCTTCGTCGAGGTGCGCGAGGAGCGCGAGCGCACCGACCGCATCGTGGTGCGCGTGCACACGATCGAAGGCCGGTTGCGCGATGCGCCGGAGCGCGTGCGGCTCTCGGTCAAGAAACACATGGCGCCGCCGGTCGGCGCGTTCATCGAAGTGAAGGCGCGGCTCAACCCGCCGCTGCGTCCGCTGCGACCGGGCGGATACGATTTCTCGCGCGATCTCTATTTCCAGCAGATTGGTGCGACCGGCTTCGCGATTGGCGCGATCAAGACCGTCGATCCACCTGCGCCGCCCGGCGCGTGGCTGCGCTACGCGACCTTCATCGACGGCATCCGCTCGGCGATCGACGCGCGCATTCGCGCCGACCTGTCGAGCGACGCCGGTGCGATTGCGTCGGCGCTGATCACCGGCAAGCGTGACGCGATCTCGGGCCCGGTGAACGATGCGATGTATGTTTCGGGGCTCGGGCACGTGCTGTCGATCTCCGGCTATCACATGGCGCTGGTCGCGGGCGTCGTGTTCTTCACCATCCGGGCACTGCTGGCGCTGGTGCCGGTCCTTGCGATGCGCCGTCCGATCAAGAAATGGGCGGCGTTCGGCGCGCTGGTCGCGGCATTCTGCTACCTGCTGCTGTCTGGCGCCGAGGTCGCGACGCAGCGCTCCTTCATCATGACCGGCATCATTCTGGTCGGCGTGATGGTCGACCGCTCCGCGCTCACCTTGCGCAATCTTGCGCTCGCGGCGCTCGGCGTTCTGTTGCTCGCGCCCGAATCCGTGGTGCATCCGAGCTTCCAAATGTCGTT
>JAXDOA010000118.1:0-4548 GCA_034669125.1 Hyphomicrobiales bacterium | reverse complement strand
AGTATCGCGGCCCCGAACTGCGTGCAGAGCGCAAGGCGAAATCGGCGGCTTAGTTACTCGCGTCGAACGCTGCCTCGATGTGACGCGGCAGGCTCTTCGGGGCGACCAGCATCACGTCGAAGCGCATGTCCAGGTTGATGTCGTCGGGATGGCTTGCAAGCCACGCCTCGGCGGCTGCGATGATGCGGCGCTGCTGCCGCACGATCACGGCCTCGGCCGCGTCGTCGAGCCGCTCGCGCGCCTTCACCTCGACGAAAATGAGCGTGCCGCGGCGCCGCGCCACGATGTCGATCTCGCCGACCGGACTGCGGAACCGCCGCGCCACGATGCGATAGCCCTTGGCGATCAGGTAGGCGGCGGCGCGGCTTTCGGCCGAAATCCCGAGCGCGAACGCGACCTGCCGCTCCGGGCGCGGCGCGACCGGCAATTCCGGGGGGTTACGGGTCCGGCGCGCCATTGCGACCCCTGGTCAGTTCGAGCGCGCGGGAGTAGATCGCGCGGCGCGGCTCGCCGGTCGCCGCAGCGACTTCGGCCACCGCCTCCTTGACCGATGTCCGCGCGAGCGCGGCGTACAGCAGCGCATCGACCTCGGCGGCGCTGGGCGCTTCGGCTGCGGCCGGCGGCGCGATCACGATGACGATCTCGCCGCGCGTCTCGGCGCCCGCCGCGTACTCGGCGGCGAGTGTCGTGAGATCGCCGCGCCGCAGTTCCTCGTGCAGCTTGGTGAGCTCGCGTGCAATCGCGGCTTCGCGCCCCCCGAGCCCGGCCGCGAGATCAGCCAGCGCCGCGGCAAGCCGCGGCCCGCTTTCGAACAGCAGCAAGGTGGCCGGAATGCGCGCAAGTTCGCCGATGCGCGTACGGCGCGCGGCTTCCTTGGCGGGCAGAAACCCCTCGAAGAAGAATCGGTCGGTCGGCAGCCCCGCGACCGTCAGCGCCATCAGGGCGGACGACGGCCCGGGCGCGGCCGTGACCGCATGCCCAGCCGCGCGTGCCTCACGCACCAGCCGGTAACCCGGGTCGGAGATCAGCGGGGTTCCGGCATCCGACACCAGCGCCACGACGCTGCCCGCCGCAAGCCTGTCCAGGATCTTGGGCCTTGCCGTCTCGGCATTGTGGTCGTGATAGGGGATCAGCGGCGCCGACAGGCCATAGTGATCGAACAGTTTTCGCGATACGCGCGTGTCCTCGCAGGCGACAAGGTCAGCGGCGGCGAGGATTTCCAGCGCGCGCAACGTGATGTCGCGCAGGTTCCCGATCGGTGTCGCCACCACGTAAAGGCCGGGGGCGAGTCGCGGCGCCTCGAACGCCTGCCCGGCGACCGAATAACGCCGCCGAGCCCCTTGCGCGTCGCGCGCCCGCGCTGGTTTGCCGGTCTGCATGCCCGCCAGTCTAGCGGCCGGACCGGCGTCCGTCGCCTGCCGGAACCCAAGCTTTTGACTTCATTGACCTTCCCACCGAATATGAGATGCTGCCACCGGGAGGGCAGCCTTGTCCCGCGAACGGCCGAAGCTACACACGCGGCGCGCGTTTGGCGCGCGCATCGCGATTTTCGCTGGGTTGTCGCTGCTCGCCGCGGCCTGCTCGGGCATGCCAGGCGCGGACTATTTCAGTTTTGGCGCGCCGCCTCCGCCTCCGCCCGCGCAGCCAAGCGCCGTCGGCGCCGGCCAGGTGAAGGTCGCGCTGATCCTGCCGCTCACCGCACAGGGCAACGGCGCCGCGGTCGCGCAGTCGATGCGCAACGCCGCCGAAATGGCGCTCGCCGAGTTCTCCAATCCGGACATCCAGCTCCTGGTGAAGGACGACGGCGGCACCGCGGCGGGCGCGCAAGCTGCCGCGCAAGCCGCGCTCGCCGAAGGCGCCGAGATCGTTCTCGGGCCGCTGTTCGCCGTGTCGGTGGGCGCGGCCGGTCAGGTGGCGCGTGCGCGCGGCGTGCCGGTGATCGCGTTCTCGACCGACTCCAGCGTGGCGGCGCCCGGCGTCTATCTGTTGAGCTTCCTGCCCGAGTCCGATGTGAACCGCGTGATCGGTTATGCCACCCAGCAGGGGAAGCGCTCGTTCGCCGCGCTCATTCCCGACAACGCCTATGGCAGCGTGGTGCAGGCCGCGTTCCAGCAAGCGGTCGCGCGCGGCGGCGGCCGCGTCATCGCGATGGAGCGTTATCCGCTCGATCGCGCGCAGATGCAGGGGCCGGTGCAGCGCGTCGCGCAGGCGGCGCGCCAGGCCGACACGATCTTCATTCCGGACGGCGCCGACTCGGTGACGTCGGCCGTGCAGATGCTCACCGCCAATGGCGTGAACACGCGCCGCATCCAGCTGATCGGCACAGGGTTGTGGGACGATCCGCGCATCTTTGCCGAGCCGGGCGCGCAGGGCGGCTGGTACGCGGCGCCGGAGCCGGCCGGCTACCGGGCATTCTCCGGCCGCTACCGCCAGCGCTACGGGCAGGACCCGTTACGTCCGGCGACGCTCTCCTACGACGCGGTGTCGCTCGTCGCCGCATTGGTGAAGACGCAAGGGCCGGCCCGCTTCTCCGAGGAGATTCTCACCAACCCGTCCGGCTTCGCCGGGATCGACGGCGTATTCCGCTTCCGCCCCGACGGCACCAACCAGCGCGGGCTTGCGGTGATGCGCGTGACGACCTCGGGCCCGCAGGTAATCAGCCCGGCCCCGAAGGTGTTCAGCGCGAGCGGGACTTAGAACTACTCGGCGGCGTCGGGAATTTTCCCGCCTGCGTCCGGCTTCTCATCCTTGATTTCTGGCAGCGGCAAGCGCGCGCGTCCGTCGAGCGGAATGCGGCCTTCCCGCACATCTTTCGCGGTCTGCTTCAAGCTCTGATCGATCAGATCGAGGAGCTCTCTATTCGTGTAGTCTTTCACTTGTCGCGTTCTCAATCGTGCCAGCTCACGCCGCCAAATCGGCCACCACAGCGTCTAGCACCGGAAATCCCGCGCGCGTGACCCGCAGGCGGCCGTCGGGCGTTGCTTCGACGAAGCCTTCGGCGCCGAGCGCAGCGATCCGCGCCGGATCGAGCGGATGGCCGGCGAATGCCGCGTAACGCGCGGGGTCGATCCCTTCTGCGAGCCGCAATCCCATCAGCAGATATTCGTCCGCCTGTTCGGGGCGCGTCAGCGTTTCGTCGGTGGTCACGCCGTGGCCGTTCGCCTCGACGCGCATCAGCCACGCCTCGGGGCGTTTCTCGGTCGATGTCGCGTGACGCTGGCCGTCGACCACAAGCCGCCCATGCGCGCCCGGCCCAACGCCCGCATACTCGTGATAACGCCAGTAGACCATATTGTGCCGGCACTCGGCGCCGGCCCGCGCGTGGTTGGAAATCTCGTAAGACGGAAGGCCCCCCGCCGCGGTAATTTCTTGCGTCATGTCGTAGAGCGCGCGCGCATTGTCATCATCCGGAATGACGAGCTTGCCCGCCGCATGCAGCGCGGCGAATGGCGTGTCCTGCTCGATGGTGAGCTGATAGAGCGACAGATGCTCGGCGGCTTCGTCGATCGCGCGGAGAAGCTCGGCGCGCCACGCGTCGGGCGTCTGACGCGGACGCGCGTAGATCAGATCGAACGAATAGCGCTCGAATGCGTTGCGCGCGATCTTTACGGCGTCGAGCGCTTCCTGCGCGGTGTGCAGCCGCCCGAGCTCTTTCAGCGACGCATCGTCGAGCGCCTGCACGCCGAGCGAGACGCGATTGACACCGGCCGCGCGATAGCCGCGAAAGCGCGTCGCCTCGACGCTGGTCGGGTTCGCCTCAAGCGTGACCTCGACATCGGAGGCCACGCTCCAATGCTTGCCGATGGTGTCGAGGATCGCAGCCACGGTTTCGGGCTTCATTAGCGACGGCGTGCCGCCACCCATGAAGATCGTCGTGACGGTGCGGCCCGGGGCGCGCTGTGCGGTCGTTGCTATTTCCGCCGCGAAGGCGCGCACATAGCGCTCCTCGTCGATGGCGGTGTGGCGCACGTGGCTGTTGAAGTCGCAATAGGGGCACTTCGAGAGGCAGAACGGCCAGTGCACGTAAACGCCGAAGCCGTCTTGCTTGGGGAGGGGGCTAGTGTCGCGCAAGGCACGCCTCCGCGAGTTTGAGGAAGGCGCGCGCGCGGTGCGAGAGGCCTTGGCCTTTGGGCGGCAGCCCGTGCTTCTGGTCGGCGGTCATCTCGCCGAATGTAAGGTCGAACCCGTCGGGGAGGAACATCGGATCGTAGCCAAAGCCTTTTTCGCCGCGCGGCGGCCAGACCAGCGTGCCGTCGACTGTCCCGTCGAATTCCTCCACATGGCCGTCCGGCCAGGCGATGGCGAGCACCGAGACGAAATGGGCCTTGCGCTGCGCGGGCGTGAAGGCGTCGCGCTCGCGCAAACCGGCTTCGACCTTCTCCATCGCGTGGCGAAAATCCTTGGTCTCGCCGGCCCAGCGCGCCGAATAGATGCCCGGCGCCCCGTCGAGCGCGTCGACCGCCAGACCGGAATCGTCCGCGAAAGCCGGCAAACCGGACGCCTGCGCGGCGGCCTCCGCCTTGAGGCGCGCATTCGCCGCGAACGTCG
>JAXDOA010000117.1:0-3293 GCA_034669125.1 Hyphomicrobiales bacterium | reverse complement strand
AACTCGCACAGATCACCCTTGCGGCGCGGCCGCACCATGCGCCGGCGCCGGACCCACAGCCTGCGCTGCCCGACGCGCAGGCAACCGCGCAGGCCGCCGCCGCGTTCGCGGCGCGCGCGCGGGCGCGCTTTAGCCAGGCGGCCTGATGCGCTTCGTCCGCGATCTTCGGCTCATTCCGGTCGTCGCGCTCGCGGCGGCCGCGCTGTTTCTGCTGAAGGTCTCGGCGATCGTCGTCGAGGGCGGCTACACGCTGATCGCCTCGCGCGCAGCGCTCGCGCAGGGTTTCGGCGAAGGCCAGACCGCGAAGGACTTTGAGCTGCCGCCGCCCGCAGCGCTCGATGACGCGGCGATGGCGCCGCGCGGCGATCGCGCGCGCTCGTGGGTGCGCGACATCTATGCGCCGGAATATACCGGCTCGGTCGCGGCGAAGCCGGATGCCGCTTCATCGCCGAATGCTGCCGCTGCCGCCGAAACCCCCGTTGCGCCTGCGCCGGACACGCCGAAGCTCTCGGCCGGCGAGCGCGCCGTGCTGGAAAGCCTGCAGCAACGCCGCCAGGAACTTGAGGCGCGCGCGCGCGAAATCGACGTGCGCGACAGCCTGCTCAAGGCCGCGGAAAAGCGCATCGAGGGGCGGCTGCAGGAATTGAAGGAGCTGGAAGCGCGCCTCAATGGCGCGGCGACCAAGAAAGACGAGGCGGAAGTCGCGAAGTTCAAGAGCCTTGTCGGCATGTACGAGACCATGAAGGCGAAGGACGCGGCCAAGATCTTCGACCGGCTCAACCTTCGGATCCTGGTCGAGGTCGTCAACGTGATGAACCCGCGCCGGATGTCGGACATCCTGGGCCAGATGTCTCCGGACGTCGCCGAACGCCTCACCATCGAGATCGCCAACCGCTCCGGCGCGGTCGACAAGGCGGCAGCGCCGGTCGAACTGCCCAAGATCGAGGGGCGGCCGAGCCGCTCGTGAGTGCTCCCGGCTCGGGGTCAGCACAAATCCCGACGGCCTGATCCGAGACAGTTAAGCGTCCGTTAAACGCCGCAATCTAGGCTGGAGCCGCGGGCGCGTCGTGACCGAACGATGCCGCGCGGCTGGCGGGTCATGGGCAAGTCGATCACACTCAGGGCATTGCGGGAGCGCGAGGACGCGCAGGTGCCGCCGCGTCTTGGCGTGCGCATCGTCGCGGTGTTCGTCCTCATTCAATTGCTGTTCCTTGCGATCTTGCTGCTGCTCTATCCCACCACAGCCCGTGCCGCGCCCGTGAAGGGCGAAGTCGCGATCTCGACCAAGGAGGGCTACGCGCGGCTGGTGTTCACGCTGGCCGAGGAAACCGACGCCGAAGTGCGGCTCAGCAACGGCATCCTGATCATCGCGTTCAAGCAGGCGGTGGATGTTTCGGTCGATCGCATTCCGCTCGCGGCGGTAAGCTATGTCGGCGCCGCGCGGCGCGATCCCGACGGTGGCGCGGTCCGGCTCGCGCTCAACCGCAAGGTCACGGTCAATTCCATGGCGGCGGGCGAGAAGCTGTTCGTCGACCTGTTGCCCGAAGGCTGGACCGGCCTTCCGCCCGGCCTCCCGCAAGAGGTTGTCGAGGAACTGGCCAAGCGCGCGCGCGAAGCCGAGAAGAAGGTGCGTCAGCGCATGGCGACCGCGCAGCAGCGCGCACTGCCGCCGGTGCGCGTGCGCGTCGGCGTGCAGCCGACCTTCACGCGCTACACCTTTGCGCTGCCCGCGCTGGTCGCGGTGTCGACCGAGCGCGCCGACGACCGGATGACGTTCACGTTCGAGGCGCCGCTCAAGTTCGATCTCTCCGACGCGCAAGCCGCACTGCCGCCGATGGTCGCGTCGATCGAGCCGCAGGCGGGCGCCGACACCATGGCGGTGCGCTTCGAATTCATCGGCAAGACGGATGTCCGCACGTTTCGCGAGGACAACACTTACGTCATCGACGTGATGCCGATCGCGCCGCGCGGCGAAGCCTCGGCCGAGCTGGATAAATCCGACCCGTCCGCAATCAAGGCCGCGCTGAACGAGCCCCGTACCGCACCGGCGCAAGCCGCTGCGCTTCCGCCCGAGAAGGCGCAGGCGCTCCCGGTCGTCAAAGCGCCGGAGACCGACAAGCCCGCCGCAGCTCCGGCGGGCGTCGTCGCTTCCAAAGGGCCGGAGCAGCGCATGCCGCTGCCTGAGCCGTCCGAGCCGCCTGCCACCATTCCGGCGCGCGAGGCCGAGGACGTAAAGCCGGCATTCGCCGATCCGGCGGCGCCGGTCGTGGTCGACGTGCGCCGCCAGGGCGAAGCGCTGCGGCTCACGTTTCCGTTCGTTGTGCCGACACCGGCCGCCGTATTCCGCCGCGCCGACGCAATCTGGCTGGTGTTCGACAGCCAGGCGCCGATCGACATCAACAAGATCACCGCGCAGTCGGGCCGCAGCATCCGCAACGCCACCGTCACGCGCTCGCGCCAAGGGCAGGTGATCCAGCTCAAGCTGGACAAGCCGAAGCTCGCCAGCATTGGCGCCGAGGGGCTGACGTGGACCGTTGTGGTCGGCGACATGATGCTGGAGCCGACGCAGCCGCTGAGCGTCGTGCGCGTCGCGCAGGGTGGCGGACGCGCAAGCGCCACCATTCCGTTCGACGCACCGTCGCAACTGCACCGGCTCTCCGATGCCGATATCGGCGACACCCTGCTGGTCGTGACTGCGCTCGGGCCCGCGCGCGGGTTTCTCAAGCCTCAGGAGTTCGTCGAATTCAGCGCGCTGGTGTCGACCCATGGCGTGGTGATTCAGCCGCGCGCCGACGACGTCGTGGCGGACGTGACGAACGACAAGGTGGTGGTCACGCGGCCGGGTGGACTGACGCTGTCGGACGCGAGCACGCGGGCGGCGGCCGGGCAGCCGCGTGCATCCGATGTCGCGCGCCAAGCCAAGGCGCCCGGCCTGTTCGTGCTCGATCCGCAGACCTGGGGCTTCGACCGGGAGGGAAATTTCCGCGAGCGGCAAGAACAGTTGGTTGCCGCTGCGGCATCGGCGGACGAGTCGCAGCGCACGGGCGCGCGGCTCAATCTCGCGCGCTTCTACATGGCGCGCGAGTTGGTGACCGAGGCCAAGGGCGTGCTCGATGCAACGGCACTCGACGAGAATGCGGTCACGGAGGGCTCGGCGCTGCTGCTGCGCGCCGTCAGCAACGTCATGCTGGGGCGCGGCGCCGACGCCATGAAGGATCTGTCGCACGCTTCGCTCGGCAACCGCAGCGATACCACGCTGTGGCGGGCGCTTGCGCTGGCACAGCAGGGCAAAT
>JAXDOA010000116.1:0-2794 GCA_034669125.1 Hyphomicrobiales bacterium | reverse complement strand
AGGGTCTGATCGATCTCGTTCGCATGAAGGGCGTGATCTGGAACGATGAGTCGCTCGGCGCGAAGTACGAGGACATCGACATTCCGGCCGACATGCTCGATCAGGCCAAGGAATACCGCGAGAAGATGATCGAGGCCGCCGTCGATCTCGATGATGCCGCCATGACCGCTTATCTCGAAGGCAAGGAGCCCGACGAGGCGACGCTCAAGAAGCTGATCCGCAAGGCGGTGATCTCGGGCGCGTTCTATCCGGTGCTGTGCGGCTCTGCGTTCAAGAACAAGGGCGTGCAGCCGCTGCTCGACGCGGTCGTCGACTACCTGCCGTCGCCGCTCGACGTGCCGCCGATCGTCGGTATCGACGACAAGGGCAACGAGGTCGTGCGCAAGCCGCTCGACACAGAGCCGATGGCGCTGCTCGCGTTCAAGATCATGGACGATCCATTCGTCGGCACCATCACGTTCTGCCGCATCTATTCGGGCACGCTCACGTCCGGCACCGGCGTCGTCAATTCGACCAAGGAGCGCAAGGAGCGGATCGGCCGCATGCTGCTGATGCATGCGAACAACCGCGAAGACATCAAGGAAGCCTATGCGGGCGACATCGTCGCGCTCGCGGGTCTGAAGGATGTGCGCACCGGCGATACGCTGTGCGACGCGCAGAAGCAGGTGATTCTGGAAAAGATGGAATTTCCCGAGCCGGTCATCGAAATCGCGATCGAGCCGAAGTCGAAGGCCGACCAGGAAAAGCTCGGCGTCGCGCTGGCGAAGCTCGCGACCGAGGATCCGTCGTTCCGCGTCTCCACCGACCAGGAGTCGGGCCAGACCATCCTCAAGGGGATGGGCGAACTGCACCTCGACATCAAGGTCGACATCCTCAAGCGCACCTACAAGGTCGAAGCCAATATCGGCGCGCCGCAGGTGGCCTACCGCGAGAAGATCACGCGAACGGTCACCAAGGACTACACGCACAAGAAGCAGACCGGCGGCACCGGTCAATATGCGAAGGTAAAGCTTGTCCTGGAGCCGACGGCGCCGGGAACCGGCTTCGAGTTCGAGAGCAAGGTCGTCGGCGGCAACGTGCCGAAGGAATACATCCCCGGTGTCGAGAAGGGCATCGAGTCCGTGCTTGGCGCGGGCGTGCTGGCCGGCTTTCCGGTGGTCGATCTCAAGGTGTCGCTGATCGACGGCGGCTATCACGAGGTGGACTCGTCCGCGCTCGCCTTCGAAATCGCCTCGCGCATGGCGATGCGTGAAGGATTGCGCGAAGGCGGCCCGGTGCTGCTCGAGCCGATCATGAAGGTCGAGGTGGTGACGCCGGAGGACTACACCGGCTCGGTCATCGGCGACCTCAATTCGCGGCGGGGTCAGATCCAGGGACAGGACATGCGCGGCAACGCCAACGTGGTGACCGCGATGGTGCCGCTCAACAACATGTTTGGCTACGTCAGCAACCTGCGCTCCATGTCCCAGGGGCGCGCGACGTTCACCATGCAATTCGACCACTACGCCGAGGTGCCGCGTGCGGTCGCCGAGGAAATCCAGGCGAAGTTCGCCTGACGCAACCTGAAACTTGAGACGAAGGACCAACGGAGACCGCCATGGGTAAGGAAAAGTTTAATCGCGACAAGCCGCATTGCAACGTGGGCACGATCGGTCACGTCGATCACGGCAAGACGTCGCTAACGGCTGCGATTACCAAGGTTTTGGCCGAGACCGGTGGCGCAACCTTCACCGCCTACGACCAGATCGACAAGGCGCCTGAGGAAAAGGCGCGCGGCATCACGATCGCGACGGCGCACGTCGAGTATCAGACGAAGAACCGCCATTACGCGCACGTCGACTGCCCCGGTCACGCCGACTACGTGAAGAACATGATCACCGGCGCCGCGCAGATGGACGGCGCGATCCTGGTCGTGTCGGCCGCCGACGGCCCGATGCCGCAGACCCGCGAGCACATCCTGCTCGCCCGTCAGGTCGGCGTTCCGGCGCTGGTTGTGTACATGAACAAGGTCGACATGGTGGACGACCCGGAACTGCTCGACCTCGTCGAGCTGGAAGTCCGTGAGCTCCTGTCGAAGTACCAGTTCCCCGGCGACACGATCCCGGTGATCCGCGGCTCGGCGCTGATGGCGCTGGAAGACAAGAACAAGGAGCTTGGCCACGACTCGATCCTCAAGCTGATGGAAGCGGTCGACAGCGCCATCCCGCAGCCCGAGCGTCCGATCGATCTGCCGTTCCTGATGCCGGTGGAAGACGTGTTCTCGATCTCCGGCCGCGGCACTGTGGTGACCGGCCGCGTCGAGCGCGGCATCATCAAGGTCGGCGAGGAAGTCGAGATCGTCGGCCTCAAGGACACGCAGAAGACGGTCGTCACCGGCGTCGAGATGTTCCGCAAGCTGCTCGATCAGGGCCAGGCGGGCGACAACATCGGCGCGCTGCTGCGCGGCACCAAGCGCGAGGAAGTCGAGCGCGGCCAGGTGCTGTGCAAGCCGGGCTCGGTCAAGCCGCACACCAAGTTCAAGGCCGAGGCCTACATCCTGACCAAGGAGGAGGGTGGCCGTCACACGCCGTTCTTCACTAACTATCGGCCGCAGTTCTACTTCCGCACCACCGACGTGACCGGAATGGTCCATCTGCCCGAAGGCACCGAAATGGTGATGCCGGGCGACAACATCACGATGGAAGTGCACCTGATCGTGCCGATCGCGATGGAAGAAAAACTGCGCTTCGCGATCCGCGAGGGCGGCCGCACCGTCGGTGCCGGCGTCGTCGCGAGCATCATCGAGTAACACCCC
>JAXDOA010000115.1:0-4798 GCA_034669125.1 Hyphomicrobiales bacterium | reverse complement strand
GAAGGCAAGGCACAGAAGACGGCCGGCAAGATTCAAAACACGGTCGGCGGAATCAAGGACGCCGTACGCGGGGAGTAGCGCTGGCGCCAGCACCGCGCGTTTGACGCGAGTGCTGTGTCCTTGCGCTTCGCTGCTGCCTCGCTTGCGCGCGACACGCTCCGCTCGGGACCGTTCACCGTCGGGAGGGCGGAGACAAGAGAAATCTCCAGCCGCAACGCAACGGCCCCTGCCAAAATCAGCCCCGCCGCGGCGAGAACAAATCGTGAACAGGGGCCGCAAGTCCGAGATCAGCGCGGGCATCCTGCCGTTTCGCCGGCACGGCGAGCTTGCCGTGCTGCTCGCCCATCCCGGCGGACCCTATTGGGCGAAGAAGGATGCGGGCGCGTGGACGATTCCGAAAGGGCTCGTCGATCCGGGCGAGGACCTGCTGGCCGCCGCATTACGCGAATTCACCGAGGAAACGGGCTTCGTGGCGGGCGCGCCGTTCCTGCCGCTGTCGCCTGTGAGGCAGACGAGCGGCAAAACGGTGCATGGGTTTGCCGCCGAGGGGGACTTCGATCCGGATAACCTCACCGGCAACACGTTCGAGATGGAATGGCCGCCGAAGTCGCGCAAGCGCGTGAGTTTTCCGGAGATCGATCGCGTGGCGTGGTTCGGACTGCCGGAAGCCAGGAAGAAAATTCTCGCGTACCAGCGGCCGTTTCTGGATGAGCTGGAAGCGATTGTCGCGAAACCTTCGTAGGGTGGGCACGCTGCGCATGCCCACCCTACGATGTCAAGAATTCGCCAGCCCGCGCTCACGCTGTCAGCACCGTCGGCCAGTCAACCTCGTCTTCCGCAACAATCCAGGTTTCCTTCAACGCCGCACCGCACCATTGATCCCAGGCGGGCAGCGCCATCATCGCCTCCATGTAAGCAAGCGTTTCGGGACCGACCTTGATGCCGTAGGTGCGCATGCGCGCGACTCCCGGCGCAAACATCGCATCGGCCGCACAGAATTTACCGAACAGGAACGGTCCGCCATAACGCGCAACGCAGCCGTTCCAGATCGCCTCGAGGCGCGCGACATTCGCCTGCGCGGCGGCGGAAAGCGCGCGCGTGCGCACCGGCCGGCGGAAGTTCACCGGACACTCCGTGCGCAGCGGGAGAAAGCCCGCATGCATCTCGCTGGCGATCACACGCGCCTCGGCGCGTGCTCTGGGATCGGCCGGCCAGAGCTGTTTCTCGGGAAACTTCTCGGAGAGATATTCGAAGATCGCCAGCGTCTCCCACACATGGATGTCGCCGTCGACCAGCACCGGCACCAGTCCGGCCGGCGAATAGCGGCCGACCTGCGCCTTGAAATCCGCATTGCCGACCGGCGAGCCGAACGGGATCAGGATCTCCTCGAACGGGATGCCGAGCACCTTCATGGCGAACCACGGGCGGAACGACCAGGAGGAATAGTTCTTGTTGCCGATGACGAGCTTCATGCTCACGCGGCTTCCGCCGGCAGCCGCTTCACCTCGGGCCAGTCGTATTCGAAGGTCGGGATCACCCACGGCTCGCTCAGCGCCGCGCGCCGCCACTCTTTCCACGCGGGCAGTGCCGTCATCGCCTGCATATAGGCCTTCACCGGCGCGGACACATCGATGTCGTAGGCGATGAAGCGCTGCACCACCGGCGCATACATCGCGTCGGCGGCCGAGAACTTGCCGAACAGAAACGGACCCCCTGCCCCGTATGTCGCGCGCGCCTCCGTCCAGATCTCCTGCACCCGCGCGATGTTGGCCTGCGCCTCGGCCGACAGCGTGCGCTTGGCCGGCGGGCGCCAGAAATTCATGCTGCACTCGCTGCGAAACGGCACAAAGCCGGCGTGCATTTCGGTGGAAATCGCGCGGGCGTGCGCGCGCGCCGTCAGATCGGCCGGCCAGAAGCCGAAGCCAGAAAACCTCTCCGCGAGATATTCCAGGATCGCAAGCGACTCCCAGACGCGCACGTCGCCGTCGATCAGGATCGGCACTTTGCCGGCCGGCGAGTGCGCAAGGATTTTCGCCCTGCTGCCCTCGTCGTAGAGCGAGATGACCTCCTCGTCGAAGGGAATGCCCGCGACCTTCAGGCCGATCCACGGGCGCATCGACCACGACGAATAGTTCTTGTTGCCGATGATGAGATTCAAGGCCATGGGAATCTCCCAGCGCTGCGCGAGCGGCAGCTTCGCGGGACAGGCGGCATTAAGACAAGCGAAATGTCGTGATCGTCCGATCAGCCGCGCGAATGAATCAAGCTTTGGGCTTCTCGACCGGCTCTTCCACCGGCGCGCCGGACTTCTTCCATTCGGAAAAGCCGCCCTTGATATGCGCGACGGGCTTGAGGCCCATGCGGTGCGCGGTCTGGGCGGCAAGCGCCGAGCGCCAGCCGCCGGCGCAGAAGAACACGAACTTCTTGTCCTGCGCGAACACCGGCTTGTGGTAGGGGCTCGCGGGATCGATCCAGAATTCCAGCATCCCGCGCGTTGCGTGGAACGCGCCGGGCATCTTGCCCTCGCGCTGCAACTCACGCGGATCGCGAATATCGACGAACACCACGTCGTCGCGGCCGTGCAGCTTGCGCGCATCCTCGACGCTCAGCGTCTCGATCTCGCGTTCCGCCTCGTCGAGCATGGCCCGGAAGCCCGTGGTAATCGTCTGCGGCAGACTGATCTCCTGCTTGGCCGGCCGAGCATATGGTGTTGTCGCCGCGCGCGCGACAAGGCAGCATGCCCTCCATGCCGTTCAGCACCCTCGACCTGATCGCGCTCGCCTGGTTCGTCGCCGCCTGGGCCGGCTACGCGGTCCTGCTCGAATACGTGCCGCACCGGCGCGAGGGCCTGAACGCGCGCATGAACGGCTATCGCGAGGTGTGGATGCGCCGCATGCTCGACCGCGAGATGCGCATGGTCGACATGCAGGTGATGGCCGCGCTGCAGAACGGCACGGCGTTCTTCGCCTCCACGTCGCTGTTCGCCATCGGCGGCGCGCTGACCGTGCTGCGCTCCACCGACGAGATGCTCACCGTCATGGCGATCCTGCCGATCGGCATCCAGACGACGCGCGTCTTGTGGGAGATGAAAGCGATCGGGCTCGCGGTGATCTTCGTCTATGCGTTCTTCAAGTTCGGTTGGTCGTACCGCCTGTATAATTACGTCGCGATCCTGCTCGGCGCGATGCCGCCGCCGGCCGAGAAGGGTACGCCCGAGGCGGAGCAGCATGTGCGGCGCACGACCGGGCTGTTCACCGCGGCGGGGCGGCACTTCAATCATGGCCAGCGGGCGTTCTTTTTCGCGCTCGGCTATCTCGGCTGGTTCATCAGCCCATGGGCATTCATGGCGTCGACCGCCGCCGTGGTGTTCGTGATGTGGTGGCGGCAGTTCGGGTCGGACGCACGGCGGGCGATGGACAGTTAGTGCATGATCCGAAAAGTGGGAACCGGTTTTCGGACGAGATCATGCACAAAGGAATTAGGTCACCAGCAGCGCCTCGAACGCCCGCAGCGTCACCGCGCGCGCCTTGCGGTCGGCGAGCAGGCGCACGCGCACCAGATGCGACATCGCAAGGCCGGTCACCGCCGCGGCGAGCGCCTCCGGGTCGCCGTCCGGCTGCGCGGCACGGGCGAACTTGACGATCAGCCGCTGCAGCTCGCCGAAGTGTTTCGCGGCCGCGTCATGAACCGGCCCGGGCACGTCGTCGAACTCGATCGCGGCGGCAAGGATCGGGCAGCCGCCGCTCAGGCGCGAGTCGTCAAGCCATGCGATCCAGCGCTCGAAGAACGCGCGCAGCCGCAAGGCGCGGTCGGGGATCGCGCGCAGCGGCTCGGTGACGTCTGTGCGGAATAGATCGGCGGCGCGATCGAGCGTCTCGACCTGCAGTGCCTCTTTCGACTGGAAATGGGCGAACAGCCCGCTCTTCGACAGTCCGAGGCGCTCCGCGAGCGGCCCAATAGTCAACCCGCCTAACCCCTGAACGCTCGCAAGATCGACGGCCTCATCGAGGATGCGCGCGCGGGTGCGGTCGCCCTTGGCCAGATCGATCACGGGGCATAAAATAGCACGATCGTTCGTTTTAACAAGCGCGGTTGCGGCGCGAGCACGGATCGGCGATTGCTCTGCGCATGGAGAATCAATCGGTTACTGCCCCGGATTCGCGACAAATCGAAACGACCCTGCTGCGGCTGGTCGCCGATCGCCAACCGGGCAAAACGGTCGATCCGCAGGAAGCCGCCCGCGCGCTCGGCGGCCCTCATCCGGACGGCTGGGGCCCGCTGATGCAGCCGATCCGCCGCGTCGCGATCGCGCTTGCCGAGCAAGGGCGCGTCGTCATCCTGCGCAAGGGCAAGCCGGTCGACCCGCGCGACTTCAAGGGCGTGTACCGCCTCGCCGCGCCGCGGGACGATTGAGCGCGGCGCCCGCGTTACTTCGCCAGATACTTGTCGAAGAACGCCGTCAGTTCGGCGAAATGCTCCTTCACTTCCGGCGCGTCGGGGTCGCCCTGATATTGCGCGTGCGACTGGCCTTCGAACACATGCAGGTCCGACACGATGCCGGCCTGGCGCAGCTTGCGATGGACCCGCACGGTGTTGGAGAGGAACAGGTCGCGCGTTCCCGAGGTCAGGATGGTCGGCGGGAATCCCGACAAATCACCATAGACGGGTGAAAGCTGCGGGTCCTTCAGATCGGTGCCGTTGGCGTAGAGTTTGGCGGCATCGCCGAGCCAACCGTCATTGCTGACCAGGATGTTGTCGATCTTCTCGTTGGTGAAGAACGTGTCGCCGGTCTTGGTCA
>JAXDOA010000114.1:0-2520 GCA_034669125.1 Hyphomicrobiales bacterium | reverse complement strand
ACAATGTCCGGAAGGTCCGGCGACACCGCGCAGACGACATCGATGCCCGACTCGCGCGCACGCAGCGCCATCAGGTCGCAGCAGGTGCGGATGACAGGCTCGGGCGAAAACGGCTCTGGCGTTACCTCGAAATTTCCGCTCTCGATCTTCGACATGTCGAGGATGCCGTTCACCACTGACAGAAGATGGTGCCCGGACTCGCC
This sequence comes from Hyphomicrobiales bacterium, assembly GCA_034669125.1. Taxonomy (GTDB): domain Bacteria; phylum Pseudomonadota; class Alphaproteobacteria; order Rhizobiales; family Xanthobacteraceae; genus PALSA-894. Next base: position 2,317 of record JAXDOA010000114.1, on the reverse strand, counting down.
GATGAGCAGCGCGTATTCGTGCCGTCGCGCCTTGTCGAGCTGCATCATGTCTTCGTTGGCGAGCATCTCGGAGAAGCCGATGATCGCATTGAGCGGCGTGCGCAGCTCATGGCTCATGGTGGCGAGGAAGCGGCTTTTGGCGGCATTGGCGCGCTCGGCCTCCTCGCGCGCGTCGTCGACCGCCTGCTCCTGAACCTTGCGATCGGTCACGTCGCGGATCACCGCGACGACCTCGCGCTCGCTCTGCGAGTCATCCCCTTCGGCGCGATCGAGCGCGCGGCAGCGCATTTCGACCCAGATGAACCGGGCGGGAGTTTCGGATTCCCTCTCCGCCGCCTCGCGCCGGATGCGGAATTCAACCGAACTGCTGACGCCTTGCGCGGCGGCATCGGCCAGCGCCGTCAGATAGGCCGGGCGATCGCCGACATGGACGCGGTCGAACAGACCGTGACCGAGCAGCGTCTTCGCCGGCGCACCGAACAGCGATTCGGCGGCGGGCGAGGCAAAGCGCACCGTGCCGTTGCGGCGGTGGCGCGTGATCACGTCGGTGATGTTGCGCGCGAGCAACCGGTAGCGGTCTTCCTCCACCACGAGGAGGCGCGAACTGGTGCGCGCCAGCGAGGCGCTGCCGAGTGCAAGGCCGGTCGCATAGAGCGCGGCGGAAATGAGGCCCAGCGCCATCAGGATCGCCGAGGGCGCGGTCGAGGCGAACAGGTGCGGCTGCCCCGCAAGATAGAGGAGACCCGCGGCACTCAGTGCCAGAACAGAAGCGATGGTCACGACACGGCGCGAGGCGGCAAGTGCCGCTTCGAGCGGGATGACCACGAGCCATACCGCGGCGAACGACGTAATCCCGCCGGTCGCCATGCCGATCGCCGTAATCAGAACGGCGAGCGACGCGGACGACATGATCTGCGCGCTTTCGTAGCGGCCGGTGCGCGACAAATAGCAGGCTGTCAGAATCGGGGTTGCGAGCCAGGCGTAGAACAGGATTTCAAGCGGGCTCGGCATGCCGCTGAGTGCCAGATGGATCGGCAGCGCGGTCAGCGCCACCAATCCGCCGACGATGCGCGGCGCAATGAATGCCCGGTGGCGCGCCGCAGTCAGCGGATCGAGCCGCGCCGAGGGATGCACCAACGAGTCGAGGTAGAGGCGGATTTGCGCGAACACGCTCACGTCACTTAAAGACACGCCCGACGGGACGCGCTCCCCACATGTGCGGATCGTGTCAGAGGGCGCTTAAACGAACGCTAAGGGAACGCGGCGCCCGAGCCTGCGCGGCGCCGATAGGGGCCAATACCGTGGCAACGGGGTTGGTTTCGTCTCGAATGGTGAACGGTCGGTTGCCGAATGAAGGCGGCACGGGGGCAGGCCGCGCACGGCACCAACGCAAGATGCCCGTCTGTCGCAGGTCTTCGTTTGGTGCGTGGTCGGACGTGGCGGCGAGCACGAGAGATACGCAAGCGCGCCATCATGATTTTCTTAACGATGAAAATCGTTCGAATTTTAGGAAAACTGGTCGAAAACTTGCCTCGAACATGCGCAAAATCGACAGTACTGAACGAACGCCGCCTTCAAAGGCCTCTGCTAGCGTGTCCTCAACCGCGGTGAAAATGCCGTGGAGGACACAGGGCAGAGTCATGTTCTTTCTTATCCGTGCGGCGTTCTGGCTCAGCATCGTCATCGTCCTGCTGCCGACGCCGGAGTCCGCGAAGGTCTCGGAATCAGGGATCGGCGCGGCGCAGGCCGTCACCGCCGCGTCCGCCACCGTCTCCGACATGGGCCAGTTCTGCACGCGCCAGCCCGAGGCCTGTCAAGTCGGCTCGCAGGCGCTCACCTACTTCGGACACAAGGCGCAGGCGAGCGCGAAGTGGGTCTACGAGAAATTCACCTCGAAAACCGAGCAGGCGGGACCGGCGACGCCCGCGAAGGCGGTCGCGGAGAGCGATTCGCAGAACACCTTGACGCAGGCCGACACGGCACCCGCGTGGCGCGGCTCGCAGCAGCGCCAGGCCGACGCACGGCGCCCGCAATAGCCGGAACTCGCTGAAATCGGGCTATACCCCGCCGCACCGCACGCCTATATCCTCGGCGTATGACGACTGCGGCAACAATCGACGACATCATCGAGAACTTCGCGCTCCTCGACGACTGGGACGACCGCTATCGCTATGTGATCGAGCTCGGGCGCACGCTTACCCCGCTGCCCGAGGAACTGCGCAACGAGCAGAACAAGGTGCAGGGCTGCGCCAGCCAGGTGTGGCTTGGAACCAGCGTCGCCCCAAACGGCGCCGCCGGTCCGACGCTGTCCTTTGTC
>JAXDOA010000113.1:0-7040 GCA_034669125.1 Hyphomicrobiales bacterium | reverse complement strand
GACCGGCCGCAGCGACGGCGCGACCAGCGAGAGCACGACGATCGCCGCGACCAGCAGCCAGCCGGCGGCCTGAAACAAACGGCGCGCGGTCATGCGGGGCCGACGAAAGCCGGTGTCATGGGCGCATGCTCTATCGGGCCGCGGTTAACGGAAGGCGATGGTCCATCAACCTGTCGCGGCCGGAAAATTCCTGACGCTGCGCTGGCTTGGGACTGGTGCCTTGGCCGCACCATAATGTTCTCACAAGCCATTGTAATTGTTATTCGTTTTCAGAGCACCCTTCCAATGTACCCTCAGTCGTACCCGTACCTGTGAGAGAAGCTATGAGGAGGTATGATGCGCGGTGAAAGGGTGATGCGAAGTGGATTGGCGAACGCTTCTCGGGTTCGATTTGACCGGCAGACTCAAGTCGTGGAAGCGAAGATACAGACGCGACCGCTTCAGTGTCTTCGATCATCGCACTGTATGGTGCAGCGTCAGCGAATGGCACGACGGCACGGCTACGGTCTCAGCATCCGCGTACTGCAACGATCCGAATGCGTCAGGATTTGATGCGCGGCCGATCGTTTGGTTCTATCGGTCCAAGAAGTTTCAGTCCCGCGTAGAGGCAGACGCTCACCTCGAAGCGGAAATTCGCCGCGCCACACGCAAGCATCCCAAGACGAGATTCTACCGCAGTCGTGAGTACCCTGTCGTTGAGAATGGCCGGATAGCTGACGAGCCAATCACTGTCCAAGAGTTCTGCGAAGCGGGCGCATGGCATCAGGCGGAGCGTGTACCGTCTCATCGTCGTTGTGAGGGCTGCGGCACCGAAACGGAAGAGGCCATCTGTCCGAAGTGCGGCGAGGCTGTGATGGGATAAACAAGACGGCGGCGCAAATGCCGCCCGTTTCTAGCTGATTGCTCTCATGATTTCGGCTGCGACCTGCTGGGTCTTCTGAGCTTGGGGATCAAAGTGATGAGCGCGACACACCCAGACAAGATCGCGCAGTTAAGTGCTGCGGGCTTTGTCCAGTTTGGTCGCTGGCAATTGGACACAAATTCCCTTCCTCACATCGTCGGAGATTTTCCGTGCGGACCAGGCGTTTACTCTTTCGTTGTCGACAATGAAGTTCGATACGTTGGTTCCGCTCAGGGCGGCTTGAGTGGAAGGATGCAGAGATACAACCGGCCCAACAATGACGGCTCCAACGTAATCTACATGCGGCCTTTGATCAGTGCCGCGCTCTTCGTCAGCGCTGAAGTGAAAGTATTTGCTACAACGGTGAAGGGGCGATCTTGTGGGAGGGCCTCCCGTTTGATCCGATTGCAGGGCTCGAAGAAGGCCTTATCCGAGCTTGGCTACCTGTGTGGAATCGCCGTGGGCCTGCTAAGTTTCGCAAGTGAACCCCGCATAGCCGCAAGGCCCCCTAATTTTTGTCGGCACGAAGGCCGCCCGTTCATTTCAGCAACTCGGGATCCTGAATCAATGACTCAGGACTCTCGTAAGTTGTTGCGGTTCTTGGAAAATCAAACTGGTGCCCCTGGCCGGACTCGAACCAGCACGATGTTGCCACCACCTGATTTTGAGTCAGGCGCGTCTACCAATTCCGCCACAGGGGCTTACCGGGCGAACCATACTGGCGCGGGCGGCTGCGGGTCAACGATTGTTGAAAGGCCGGAACGGAACGCCCGAATCGACAGGAGCGCCGCCCGGCGCTATGTGAGCCGCCATGCTGGCTCCCTCGCGCGATCAAAACCCGATGACGGCTCAGCCGTTCTGGCGCGCGAACCCGGCCGCCACGGCGGCTCTTGCGATCGCGCTCGCGGGTGCGGGAACAATCGCGGGGGCGTGGTTCTTCGAACTGGTGATCCGGCTCAAGCCCTGTCCGCTCTGCCTCGAACAGCGCGAGCCCTATTACATCGCCATTCCGCTCGCGCTGATCGTCGCGCTCGCGGCGTGGCGCAAAGCGCCGCGCGCCATCGTCCTCGGCGGGTTGATCGCGCTCGCGGGGCTGATGCTTTGGAGCGCCGGGCTCGGCGTCCATCACGCCGGCATCGAATGGGGATGGTGGGCGGGCCCGCAGGAATGTTCCGGCGCGGCGCCGCTTGGCCCCGCGGCTGATTTCCTGAAGCGGCTGGAGACGATCAACATCACGCGCTGCGACGAGGCGGCGTGGCGCTTCCTCGGACTATCGCTGGCCGGCTACAACGCGCTGATCTCAGCTGTGCTCGCGGCAATCGCGCTATGGGGCGCGAAAGCCGCCACGAAATAACTCTTGCGCATGATCTTGTCCGAAAACCGGTTCCCACTTTTCGGGATCATGCGCTATGGCTCCAGTTCGGTATCCCAATAGAGATAGTCGAGCCAGCTATCGTGCAGATAGTTGGGCGGGAACAGCCGGCCGTTGCGGTGCAGGTGCTGCACGCTCGGCTGGAACGGCATTTGCGAGGGATACATGCCGGCCTCGTGCGGGGTCATGCTGCCCTTGCGCAGATTGCACGGCGAGCAGGCCGCGACGACGTTGTCCCACACCGTGTGCCCGCCGCGCGAGCGCGGCAGCAGGTGATCGAAGGTGAGGTCGTCGCGCGAGCCGCAGAACTGGCAGGAGAACTTGTCGCGCAGGAACACGTTGAAGCGCGTGAAGGCCGGATGGGTCGAGGGCTTCACGTAGGTCTTGAGCGACACCACGCTCGGCAGCTTCATTTCCAGGCTGGGGGAATGCACCGCCTTGTCGTACTGGGCGACAATGTTCACCCGCTCGAGGAAGACAGCCTTGATGGCGTCCTGCCACGACCAGAGCGACAGCGGGTAATAGCTGAGTGGCCGGAAGTCCGCGTTGAGAACCAAGGCGGGCCATCCGCTGTTTGGCACGTGCGCGTTCAAGGCTTTCCCGTCCTCCTCCATGCCGCACCGCGGCGACGCACATAGTCTACAGGGAGGGTGACGGGATTGTGAAGCAGGGCTAGGCGGTTAGGCTGTCATGCGGGGTTTGAGCCGCCGGGCTAGAAATTGGCCCCCATGGCGCAGGCCTTCGTCGTCGATGCCGTGGCCGATGCCGGCCGAGATGTGCCATTCGACGGGAACTTCCAGCGCGGCCAGCGCCTGCGCCGAATGAAGCAGCGCCTGCACGGGGATGAGGTCGTCGGCGTCGCCGTGGATCAGCAGGACCGGCGGGCGGACGCGGACCTGCGGCTTGTAGCCCTCGACGTCCGAATCATCCTTGAGGATCAGCATCCCCGAGTAGCCGACGATCGCGGCGGGCGCGGCCGCGCGGCGCAAGCCCACCTGCAGCGCCATCATGGTGCCTTGCGAAAAACCGACGAGCGCGAGCGCGGAGGAGGGAAGGTTATGCCGCGCCAGCTCGGCATCGAGAAAGCCGTCGAGCCCGGGCGCGGCGGCGTTGACGCCGTCCCAGCGCTCGGTCGGGTTACGAAAGGTGAGGGGAAACCATTCGCGCCCCATCGGCGCCTGCCCGCAGGGGTGGGGCGCATGCGGCGAAACGAATGCGGCGTGCGGCAGGAACGGCTGCCAGGCGCGGCCGATCTCGATCAGGTCGTTGCCGTCGGCGCCATAGCCATGCAGGAACACGACGAGTTGGCGCGCCGGGCCTTCCTTTGGCGCAAGCCGAGGCCCGTCCAGTTCAGCGGCCATTCCTGCCTCGCTTCGTTTTCTTCGTTGTCTTCGGCTTCGCCTGCGCCGGTGCGATCAGCACGCCTTCGCGTTTCTTCACCGCGCGATAGTAGGTCCACAACAACCGCGCCGCCACCGCCCGCCAGGGACGCCAGCTTTCCGCGAGTGGACCCATGTCCTTCGCGGTCGGCCGCGTGCGCAGATTGAACGCCATGCGTGCGGCTTCCTGCAGCGCCAGGTCGCCGGCCGGCCACGCGTCGGCATGACCAATGCAGGACAGGAGATAAATGTCGGCGGTCCACGGACCGATGCCATGCAGGGCAACGAGCGCCGCATGTGCGTCGTCGGCCGGAAGAGCGGCGAGCGCATTGAGATCGATGTGCTTGGCTTCGATCGCCTTGGCGATTTCCTTCAGCGTCTTCACCTTGGCATTCGAAAGCCCGACACGCAGGAGCTTGTCCTTGCGCGCGCGCAACACAGCGTGGTGATCGAACGGATCGGCGATTGCGATCAGGCGGCTGTAGATCGCTGCGGCGCTCGCGGTTGAAACCTGCTGACCCATGATGATCTGCGCGAGCCCCGCAAATCCCCCTTCGCGGCGGCGCAGCGGTGGCCGTCCGCTGCGCTCGGCGACCGCGGCCCAGCGCGGATCGGCGGCCACCAGCGCCGCGATGGCGTTGTCCAGATCGCTCTCGGTGTGGATATGCGTTATCATTCGGCCGGTCAGACTTAGTTCCCCGCCGTGCGGATGACAATTGTCTGCGCTCGCGAGTCGTCTCATCATTGCGACATGAAACAACCCGTCCTGCGTTTCGCGCCGAGCCCGAACGGCTACCTGCATCTCGGCCATGCGCTCTCCGCGCTGATCGATGTCGAGATGGCGCGCGACCTAGGCGGCCGGTTCCTGTTGCGCATCGAGGACATCGATGCGGCGCGCTGCCGGCCGGAGTTCGAGCAGGCGATCTACGCGGATCTCGCCTGGCTCGGCATCGCCTGGGAACAGCCGGTGCGGCGTCAGTCCGAGAATCTCGACGCATACCGCGATGCGCTGACGAAACTCGACGCGCAGGGGCTGGTCTATCCAAGCTTCGAGAGCCGCGCCGAGATCGCGCGCCACATCGCGCAGCACACGGGCGCGCCGTGGCCGCACGATCCCGACGGGTCGCCGCTTTATCCCGGCATGGCGAAGCAGCTCGGCGCAGAGGAACGCGCGCGGCGGATCGCTTCGGGCGAGCCCTATGCGCTGCGGCTCGACATGGACGCGGCGCTGAAACGCACCGGCGCGCTCACCTGGGTCGAGATCGGGGCCGATCCGAAGCAGGGCCACGAAACCCTGATGGCTGAGCCGCAGATGTGGGGCGATGTCGTGCTCGCCCGCAAGGACACGCCGACGAGCTATCATCTCTCCGTCGTGGTGGACGATGCCCTGCAGGGCGTCACCCATGTGGTGCGCGGGCAGGACCTGTACCAGGCGACCGGCGTGCACCGCGTGCTGCAGGCACTGCTGGAACTGCCGCCGCCGCTTTATCACCATCACCGGCTCGTCCTCGACGCCGAGGGGCACAAGCTGTCCAAGTCGACGCAGGCGACCGCGTTGCGCGAGTTGCGCCAGCAAGGCGCGACAGCGGCGGACATCCGCCGCATGGTCGGGCTCGCGCCTGCCGCTGCCGCGACATCATCCGGCCCATAATCCGACATCCGCGCTTGCGCTGATTGGCCAGTGGGGGCCGCCCGTGGCATCCTGTCTGCGGGCTGGGACGTGGGATGCGGAAGGTTCGGAGTGCGAAGGCCGTCAAGCGGCGGCGCAAAACGCGTCCGCGCCGTCGTGCCGCGTCCGCCGATGCGGTCGAGACCGCGCTCGCCATGCTGGCGCATGAGATCCGCACGCCGCTCAACGGCATCCTGGCGATGAGCGAACTGATCGCCGCGGCCGACCTGCCGGAACGCGAGCGGCAGTGGGCGAGCCAGGTGAAGGGCGCGTCCGAGCATCTGGCCGCGCTGGCAACGCTGGTGGTCGATGGCGTTCGCGCCAGCAAACGCGGGCTGGTGTTGCGCGAGGAGCCGTTCCGGCTACGTGCGCTGGCCGAAGCGGTCGGCGCGACGCTGGCGGCGCGTGCGGAAGCCAAGGGGCTCGCCGCCGATATCGCGATCGCGGACGATCTGCCGGACCTCGTCGCCGGCGATCGCGTGCGGCTGCGTGCCGCGCTGGAGAACCTCGCCGACAACGCGGTGAAGTTCACCGAGCGCGGGCGCGTCGCGATGGCGGTCAGCGTGGCGCGCGCGCCGCGCCGACGGCACAAGCTCACCGTCACGCTGACCGACAGCGGCATCGGGCTCACGCGACAAGAGATCGCGCGGCTGTTCCGCCCGTTCAGCCAGGCCAACGCGGCGGTGGCGCGCCGCTATGGCGGGTCCGGCCTGGGGCTGGCGTTCGTGCGGCGCCTCGCCAAAGCGATGGGCGGCGATCTCACGGTCAGGAGCCGCCCCGGACATGGCAGCACATTCGGTTTCACTGTGACGCTCGCGCAAGCGACCGCCGCAGCGGCCGCCGGCGGCGGAAGCGCTGCGGCGAAAACCGATGCCGCAACAAAAAGCCTGCGCGTGCTGTGCGCCGAGGATAACCCTTACGCACGCGTGGTGCTCAACACGATCCTGGTCGAGCTTGGACATCGCGTCGATTTTGCCGGAACGGGCGAGTCCGCGGTCGCTGCGGTGAACCGCGGCGGTTACGAACTGGTGCTGATGGACGTGACGCTGCCGGGCATGGACGGTCTTAGCGCCACGCGTGCGATCCGTGCGCTGCGCGGGGCGGCCGCGCACGTGCCGGTGATCGGGATTTCAGGCCGGACAGCGATCGCGGACGAGGAAGCCGCCAGGGCGGCGGGCATGAACGCTTTTTTGGCGAAGCCCGTCAGCCCGGCGGCGCTGGCGCAGGCGGTGGCGAAGTTCTTGCGGCAGCCTTGAAATTTCACGTTATACGTATAGTATACGTATATGACGAAGAAGCTCACCATTACGGTGTCGGATGAGGTCTACGAAGGCCTGCACCGCCGCATTGGCCGGCGCAAGATCAGCCGGTTCATCGACGATATCGCGCGGGAGCATGTTGTGGAACAGCCCGAAGTTTTCCGAGGCTCGCTCGCGGACGGGTATCGCGAGATGGCCGCGGACGAGGAAGCCGAAAAAGAGGCGCACGAGTGGATCGAGTCCAACATGGGCGAGACGCTTGACGATGAGGATTTCAGTGGCTGGCCCGGCTATCCGTCGCGGTGACATTTGGTGGACGGTGTTCGAGTTCTCCGTCGGTGGCGAGATTCGGAAGACGCGCCCCGCTGTCGTCGTATCGAACGACGAGACCAACGCAATTCTTAACCGCGTACAAGTCGTGCCGCTGACAACCCGTGTGCGCAAAATATATCAGTCGGAG
>JAXDOA010000112.1:0-9123 GCA_034669125.1 Hyphomicrobiales bacterium | reverse complement strand
TTACGTCGGCACCGAAGACGGCCCCGGCATCAAGCGGATCAAGCGCTGGAAAGAGACGCTGCCGAATGGCGTCGTCTATTACACGCTCGATCTGGTCGACAACTCGTTCTACGACAACACGCCGGTCTACACCGTGCCTGCCGATCACTACTTCATGATGGGCGACAATCGCGACAACTCGACCGACAGCCGCGTGTTGAGCCAGGTCGGCTACGTGCCGATCGACAACATCGTCGGTCGCGCCGAGATCATCTTCTTCTCGGTCGGGGAAGGGGAGGCGGCCTGGAAGGTGTGGCGCTGGCCGTGGGTCGTGCGCTGGGACAGGCTGTTCTCGATCGTTCGATGAGCCGGAAGGCCAAGAGCACCCAGTCGCGCGAAGAGCTCGAGGGCAGGATCGGCTATGCGTTCGTCGATAAGGCGATCCTCGATCGCGCGCTGACGCATATTTCGGCGGCGTCGCCGAAGCAGGGCCGCGGCGGCAGCTACCAGCGGCTCGAATTTCTCGGCGATCATGTGCTCGGCCTTGCGATCTCCGACATGCTCTACCGCGCGTTCCCCAAGGGGGACGAGGGCGAGCTGTCGCGCCGGCTCGCCGATCTGGTGCGGCGCGAAAGCTGCGCCGATGTCGCGCGCGCGATCGATCTCGGCGCGGCACTGCGGCTCGGCAATTCTGAATCGAACGCCGGCGGACGCCGCCGTACCGCGATCCTTGCGGATGTGTGCGAGGCGCTGATCGGCGCGGTGTTCGTCGACGGCGGATATCCGGCCGCGGCCGCGCTGATCGAGCGGCTGTGGCGCGAGCGCATGCTCACCCCGGTGCGCCCGTTACGCGATCCGAAGACGATGCTGCAGGAATGGGCGCAGGGACGCGGCCTGCCGACGCCGGCCTATCGCGAGGTGGAGCGCATCGGGCCGCACCACAATCCGGAATTCCGTGTCGCGGTCGACGTCGCGGCGTTGCAGTCGGCGGAAGGGCGGGGGCGCTCCAAGCGCGCCGCCGAACAGGCCGCGGCGGCCGCGATGCTCACGCGCGAAGGCGTGAAGACGGACGCGGCGAATGGCTGAGCCCCGGGAGGGCGATCCTCGGCCGCTGCCTGAGGACAATCGGCGCTGCGGCTTCGTGGCGCTGATCGGCGCGCCGAACGCCGGCAAGTCGACGCTTACCAACGCGCTGGTCGGCTCCAAGGTCACGATCGTGTCCCGCAAGGTGCAGACCACGCGCGCGCTGGTGCGCGGGATTGCGATCGTCGGCGAGGCGCAACTCGTGCTGATGGATACGCCGGGGATTTTTGCGCCGCGTCGCCGGCTCGACCGCGCGATGGTGACGACCGCGTGGGGCGGCGCGCATGACGCCGACATCGTGGCGCTGCTGATCGATGCCAAGAAGGGGATCGACGAGGACGCCGCTGCGATCCTCGGCAAGCTCTCCGAGTTGCGTCAGCCGAAGGTGCTGGTGCTCAACAAGGTCGATCTCGCCGACAAGCCCGCGCTGCTGAAACTCGCCGAGGCGGCGAACGCCAAGACGAAGTTCGACGCGACCTTCATGCTGTCGGCGCTTAGCGGCGACGGCATCGAGGAGCTCAAGACCTGGCTGGCCGGGCATTCGCCGGCAGGACCGTGGCACTATCCGGAGGATCAGATTTCCGATGCGCCGATGCGCAGCCTCGCGGCCGAAATCACGCGCGAGAAGCTGTTCAACCGGCTACACCAGGAATTGCCCTATCAGGCGACCGTCGAGACCGAGGCGTGGAAGGAATTGCGCGGCGGCGACGTGCGCATCGAGCAGACGATCTATGTGGAGCGTGAGAGCCAGCGCAAGATCGTGCTCGGTGCGGGCGGCGCGACCATCAAGGCGATCGGCGCCGAGGCGCGCAAGGAGATCGCGCAGCTCACCGAGCAGAAGGTGCACCTGTTCCTGTTCGTCAAGGTGCGCGAAGGCTGGGGCGACGACCCGGAGCGCTACCGGCAGATGGGGATCGAGTTTCCGAAGGAATAGTTTTGCTCATGAGCGCCGTCACGGTCCGCCTGCTAATCGCCGCCTTTGCGCTCCTGCCGAGCCTCGCTCAGGCGCAGGAACCGCCGCAGCTGCAAACCAATCAGTCCTACGTCGAGGACGTGACGCGCGCGACCGCGCTGAACGTCGACGATCCGATGGCGGTGTTCGGCTTCGTGATGTCGCGGCTGCCGGAGCGCGTGCAGGTCTATCCGACCGAGAACTATTACTACTTCGGCTTCATGCACAACGGCATCCGTTATGCCGGCAACATCCGGCTCGACGCCAGCAACCGCGACGACGGCAAGGCCGACTTCGCTTACTTTCAGGACACCTCGCAGTGGTACGACGACGCGCCGGTCAAGCACCTGGTGCTGGACGGCTCGCGCGGCGTGACAATCGAAAAGATCGATCGGCTGGTCTACCGCGTGTCGTACCAGGGCAAGAGCGTCGTGTTCGCGCTTAACGACCTGTCGAGCGTGAAGCCGCCGGCGGGCGCGCTCGCCCCGGACGAGAAGTTCCTCGGGCCGATCTTCGATGAATCGGCGATCCGGTTCTTTCTCGTCTACAACGTCAAACTCAGGATCTTCCACTACGTGCTCGACGAGACCGAAAAGGTCGCGGACGCGTTCTTCCCGGCGAAGAAGACCGATCGCATCCTGATCGGCAAGCGCACCGGCTTTGCGTTCTACAAGGACCATCGGCTGAACCGGAAAATCCTGATCGGCGCATTCGCGGGAAACATGCAGGCCAATAATTATTTCGACGGGCCGTTCGACCAGCTTCCGGACAATTTCATCGAGGGCGAGGCGCTGCGCGAGGCGATCCTGAGCGTCCGCCCGCAGCTCAAGGGCGAGATCGACCGTTTCGGCAGCGCGCCCGACGGCAGCATCCGCTTCATGATCGGGCCGTATCTGCCGTACCGCGTGATCAGCGATCTCGATCCGATCCACGCCTGCGCGGTCAAGAAACAGAAGCTGCCGGATTACTATCGCTGCTTTGTCACCGACGACGAATCCGGTGGTATGGTGGCGCCGAAGCAGAAGAAGAGCGTGCGGCCTGCGCGCTAGTGTCCCGATTCCGAAGTTCGCCACAACGTGCGGCAGGCTCCATGCGAACTTCGGAATCGAAAGGACACTAGCAACGTATTGATCTAGTGTGGCTTTGGTTCAGAAGTCCGCATTGCGGACTCGCTGCGAGAATGATGCGGACTTCTGAACCGCCACACTAGGACGCTTTGAACAGCAATGGACTGGACCGACGAAGGCATCGTGCTGGGCGTGCGCCGCCATGGCGAGACGAGCGCCATTCTCGAAGTGATGACGCGCGCGCATGGCCGGCATCTGGGCCTCGTGCGGGGAGGGTCGGGCTCGCGCATGCGCCCGGTGCTGCAGCCCGGCAACGTCGTGCGGGTCACCTGGCGCGCGCGGCTCGACGAGCATCTCGGCCACTATGTGGTCGAAGGTCTGCGCCTGCGCGCGGGCGAATTCATGGTCGCGGCGCACGCGGCGTTCGGGGTGACGCATCTCGCGGCGCTCTGCCGGCTGTTGCCGGAGCGCGATCCGCACGAGCAGGTGCACGACACGCTCGCCGACATCCTCGATCATCTGGAGGACCGCGCGCTCGCGGCCGCACTGATCGCGCGCTTCGAGCTGCAGTTCCTCGCCGAGCTCGGCTTCGGGCTCGATCTCGATCAATGCGCGGCGACGGGCGTTACCGCCGGGCTCGACTACGTCTCGCCGAAGTCGGGCCGCGCGGTCTCGCGCACGGCGGGCGAGCCGTGGCGCGATCGCATGCTGCGGCTGCCTGCCTTCCTGCGCGCGGAGCAGGAAGCCGACGAACCGACGGCGGATGAACTGACCGACGCTTTCGCGCTCACCGGCTTTTTCCTCACGCGTCATGTGCTCGAACCGCGCGGACTGCCGATGCACGATGCACGCGCAAGCTTTATCAGCGCGGTGCTGCGCAACGCCAGTACGCGAGCAGCGTCGTAAGAGGCGTTGAGCGGCAGCGCGGGCTCATCTCTCAATATGAATGATCATTCACTGAGCTGCAGAAGCGGAGAGTAATTTGACGTGCAAGTGTTTCGGTCGCGCATTACGCTGCCCGATGGGCGCCGGGGCGCGATTCCACGACAGGAGGAAGCCATGCGCAAACTCGTTACAGGACTTGCGACGCTTGCCGCGATTGCGGCCGGCGTGACCGTGCTGAGCACTCGCTCTGACGCCGCGGGACTTCCGGGAGCGGCCGCGCTGAATGACGCCGCGGATACCATGGCGCTGACGGAGAATGTCCAATATTTCTACGGTGGCCGCAATTACTGCTGGTACGATGACGGCTGGCGCGGACCGGGCTTCTACTGGTGCGGTTATCGCTGGCGTCGCGGCTTCGGCTGGGGCGGCGGATATGGCTGGCGCGGTTGGGGCGGTGGTGGCGGTGGTTGGATGGGCGGCGGCTTCATGGGCGGCGGTGGCGGCTTCATGGGCGGCGGCGGTGGCGGCGGCTTCATGGGTGGTGGCCCGATGGGCTTCGGCGGCGGTGGCTTCATGGGCGGGGGCGGAGGTGGCGGCATGGGCGGGGGCGGCGGTGGCGGCATGGGCGGTGGTGGCGGCATGATGTCCGACATCCGCGCCAAGCATGACGTCCAGCTGCTCGGCCGGCTCGACAACGGCCTCGGCTTCTATCGCTTCAGCTACAATGGCAGCGACAAGGCCTATGTCGGTGTGATGGGACACGAAGTGCAGTCCGTCCGGCCGGATGCCGTGTTGCGCGGCCCGGACGGCTTCCTGCGCGTCCGCTACGACCGGCTCGGCCTCCAGATGCAGAGCTATGAGGACTGGGTCGCGGCGGGCCAGAAGATCCCGACGGTCTCGCACTGAGGTGTCGGGCTGACGGCACTCGCCGCCGGCGGCAATAGAATCGTGTGAAGGGCGGCCGCATTGGCCGCCCTTCTGCGTCGCGCAGGCCCTGTATGATCGAAACCGCATGAGCACTTCCGGCATTCCGGCCGACGCGGCGCTGCGCGCGATCTCGTCGCGCAAGCTGCTGCTCGCGTATGTCGCGGCGATCTCCGTCAGCGCCGCACTGTTGTTTGCCGTGCAGCCGATGTTCACCAAGATGGTGCTGCCGCGGCTCGGCGGCGCGGCCGCGGTGTGGTCGGTCGCGATGGTGTTCTTCCAGACCGCGCTGCTGGCCGGCTACGCCTACGCGCACGCACTGACGCGTTTCGTGCCGGGGCGGACATCCGTGATCATCCATCTGGCGGTGATGATCGCCGCTTGCTTCGCGCTGCCGCTGCACGTCGCGAGCGGGTGGGGCGCGCCGCCCGCCTCAGGCGAGGCGCTGTGGCTCATCGGCCTGTTCGCCATGTCGATCGGACTGCCGTTCTTCGCGCTCGCCGCCAACGGTCCGCTGATCCAGGCGTGGTTCGTGCGCACCGATCACCCCGCCGCCAAGGATCCGTATTTTCTCTACGCGGCGAGCAATGTCGGGAGCTTTATGGCGCTCATCGCCTATCCGCTCGCGATCGAGCCGCTGGTCCCGCTCGGCGCACAGACCTTGGGCTGGACTGCCGGTTTCTATCTCTTGATCCTGCTGCTCGCGTTGTGCGGATGGCTGTTGCTGCGCTCTCCCAACCGGCTGCCGGAAGCCGCCTCCGCCGGCCTCGATGCCGCGCCGCCGCACATGCGCGATGCCGCAATCTGGGTCGCGCTCGCAGCCGTCCCCTCCGGTCTGCTGATCGCCGTGACGGCGCACATCTCGACCGATGTCGCGGCGGTGCCGCTGTTATGGGTCGCGCCGCTCGCACTTTATCTCCTGACTTTCGTCATCGCGTTCCGGACGCGTCCGCTCATTCCGCACCGGCTTGTCGTGCTGGTGCAGCCGGTCGTCGTGTTCATTCTCGTCGTCCTGTTTCTCGCGCTTCCGGTCACCTCGACCGTCGGGTTGATCGCGCTGCATCTGCTGCTGCTGTTCGTCTGCGCGCTGCTGTGCCACGGCGAACTCGCCCTCCGCCGGCCCGCGCCGCGCCATCTCACGGCGTTCTACATGTGGATCTCGGCCGGCGGTATGATCGGCGGCATCGCGACCGGGCTCATTGCGCCGCATGCGTTCCGCTGGGTCGCCGAATATCCGATCCTGATCGTGCTCGCGTTGCTCTGCCGGCCTGGCCTGACGTGGCCGGCGCGCGGCAGCGGAGGGCGGCTGCTGCTCGCAGGTCTCGCGATCGCACTGGCCCTCACCTATGTCGTGAAGAATTACGACGTCGGCTTCGATTACCGCATGTATCTCGTGACGCTCGGCGTGCTGTTCGGGCTCACGGCGAAATTCTGGCGCGCGCCGCTGCCGTTCGCCGCCATCCTGGCGTTCTTGCTGTTCGCCAATGCGTATTTCAACGAGACGCCGAGCGTCTTCAAGGTGCGCAACTTCTTCGGCGTGCTCAACGTGGTCGATACATCGGACGGAAAGTACCGCGTCCTTTGGCACGGCACGACCGCGCAAGGGACGCAGCAGGTGCGCGACGACGATGGCAATCCGCTGACCGGCCCGCCGGAAATGATCGCCGAGTTTTTCGAAGGCGCGGGCATCGCGCGGACGCTCGACGCCGTGCATGCAAAGGCCGGGGACAAGCGGATCAATTTCGCCGTCATCGGGTTCGGCACCGGCGCGCTCGCTTGCCAGGTTCGGCCGGGCGACACGCTCACCTATTACGAGATCGACCCGGACGTGGTGCGGATCGCGACCGATCCGACGATCTTCCAGTATGTCTCCGAATGCGCGCCCGAGACGAAGGTCGTGCTCGGTGACGCGCGGCTGCGCATCGCCGATGCGCCGGACGGCAGCTACGACCTGATTTTCGTCGATGCGTTCATCGGCGCCGCCATCCCGATCCACCTGCTTACGCGGGAAGCGATGGCGCTCTATTTCCGCAAGCTCAAGCCGGACGGCATCGTGGCGATGCACATCTCCAATCTCAATCTGGAACTCGCTTCAGTCGCGGCGGGCGTCGCCCATGCGAACGGCGCGATTGCACGCGTCTACGAAGGCGGCGACGTCGAGGCCAATCCGGACTTGCATCACTGGGTGCCGCGCGTCGCAGCGATTGCGCGGCGGGACGAGGATTTCGGCGCGCTCGCAAAATCGGCGTTCTGGCCGGTTCGCGAGGCCGACTCGAAGCAGCGCGTCTGGACCGACGACTATTCCAACATCGTGGGCGCCATTTGGCGCAATCTTCGGGCTCGGCAGCCCAATCTCAACGAGCGGTGACGGCGTCCAAAAGAACAGGCCGGCCGCTTGCGCGACCGGCCCAATCACGTCGGCCGATGAGACCCGCTTACCAGCAGGGGGCCATGCGGCTCGAATACGGACGATGGCACAGGCGCCGGATCGGGCGGCTGCCCCAACGCCAGTGACCGCCGCCGCCTGAGCCCCAGCGCCGGTGACCGCCTGAGCCCCAGCGCCAGTGCTGGACGTGCTCGACAGTGCTCGTCGAATTCGCGGCGTCGCCGATCACGGCGCCGTTGATCGGGGCGGCCGACACGCCGGCGGTGCCGGCAAGTCCGACGCCGGCCGCGACCAGCATTGCTAACAGGGTACCACGCATATTGAAGTCTCCTCTCCTAGGTAGGTGATGTTGGCGACCGGACGGATTTCTGGGCGACCACCACTTGCTTCCCTCCGTCCATCATACGAACTCAAAGCTCCGCGAACAGATCGTTCGGTGGCTGTGGTAAACTTCCAACCGACCAATTCGTTTCGCTCCAGAGTGTATATGGCCGTTCGATCGATTGCAGACGCGACACTACAGTGTTCGCCTGCGATGACCCAAGTTAAACCGAGAATTACGTAGAGAACGTGGCCAAGTTGTTCATCTCTTGTTCATCGCCACGGCCCGCAGTACCGGTATTTCATGGGTAAACAACTGATTCCCCCAGACCGGGGTGAGGTCCAGGAGATCGCGCTGCGCGAGGCGCTCGAGGAGCGCTATCTCGCCTATGCGCTCTCCACCATCATGCACCGCGCGCTGCCCGATGCGCGCGACGGGCTCAAGCCCGTGCACCGCCGCATTCTGTACGGCATGCGACTCTTGCGGCTCGATCCCGGCACCACGCTGAAGAAATCCGCCAAGATCGTCGGCGACGTGATGGGCAATTTCCACCCGCACGGCGACCAAGCGATCTACGACGCGCTGGTGCGGCTCGCGCAGGATTTCTCCTCGCGTTTCCCGCTCGTCGACGGGCAGGGCAACTTCGGCAACATCGACGGCGATAACCCGGCCGCCATGCGCTACACCGAGGCGCGCATGACCGAGGTCGCGCGGCTCCTGCTCGACGGGATCGACGAGGACGCGGTCGATTTCCGGGCCAGCTATGACGGCCAGTCGAATGAGCCGATCGTTCTGCCGGCGGCGTTTCCCAATCTGCTGGCGAACGGCTCGCAGGGCATCGCGGTCGGCATGGCGACCTCGATCCCGCCGCATAACGCCGCCGAGCTGTTCGATGCGGCGCTGCACCTGATCGACAATCCGAACGCGCGCTCCAAGACCCTGCTGAAATTCGTGCCTGGTCCGGATTTCCCGACCGGCGGGCTGATCGTCGATCCGCGCGCCGAAATCGCCGAGGCCTACGCGACCGGGCGCGGCTCGTTCCGCGTGCGCGCGCGCTGGACGCAAGAAGACTCAGGGCGCGGCACCTGGCTGGTGGTGGTCACGGAAATTCCGTGGCTGGTGCAGAAGATGCGCCTCGTCGAGCGCATCGCCGAACTGCTCAATGAAAAGAAGCTGCCGCTGGTTGCCGACGTGCGCGACGAATCCGCCGAGGACATCCGCCTGGTGATCGAGCCGCGCGCCCGCACGGTCGATCCCGCGCTGATGATGGAGAGCCTGTTCAAGCTCACCGAGCTGGAAAGCCGCATCCCGCTCAACATGAACGTGCTGATCAAGGGCAAGGTCCCGAGGGTCATCGGCTTGGCGGAAGCGTTGCGCGAATGGCTCGACCATCGCCGCGACGTGCTGGTGCGGCGCTCGAGTTATCGGCTGAAGCAGATCGCCCACCGCCTGGAAGTGCTCGGCGGCTATTTGATCGCCTATCTCAACCTCGATCGCGTCATCAAGATCATCCGCACCGAGGACG